>NZ_CFJNYH010000063.1:0-11420 GCF_984815275.1 Coprobacillus sp. | reverse complement strand
AGAATTGGTATATTAGATTTATTACTCTTTGTATGAGTAACTTCAATATACCAGAGGTGTAAAAATGAAAGAAATCAAAGAATTAGAATTATTAGCCAATCAAAATAGAAGGCGTATTATTGATATGGTCTATCAAGCGGGTGTTGGACATGTTGGAGGTGCATTATCTATAATTGATATATTAACAGCTATCTATGAATTAGATGTTGATTTTAAGAAAGAAAAGCGCAGTCGTGTTATTCTTTCAAAAGGACATGCTGTTCCTGCTCAATATGCTATTTTAGCCAGTTATGGGATGATTGATGAAGGTGAGTTTAAAACATTTAGACAATTAAATTCTCGTTTACAGGGACACCCTTATACAAAAGATATCCCCGAAGTGGATGCAACTACAGGATTGCTTGGTCAAGGTTTCTCAATGGCAGTAGGACATGCGATTGTGAAAAAGAATAATAAAGAAAATCATCGTATCTATGCTATTGCCGGTGATGGAGAAATGCAAGAAGGTGAAATGTGGGAAGCTATGATGTCAGCAGCCCATCATCATCTTAATAATTTGGTTTTCATTATTGATTATAATAAACTATCTTCTGGTGGACCTACAAATGATGTTATTTATATGGAATCGTTTGTTGATAAAGCAAAGGCATTCCATTTCCATACAATTGAAATTGATGGTCATAATATGAAACAAATTGTTTCTGCTTTAAATGAGACTAAACTGGTTGTTGATAAACCTATTTGCATTATAGCAAATACAATCAAAGGCAAAGGTATTTCATTTATGGAATCTGTTCCTAAATGGCATTCAAGTGGTTTAACTGATGAAGAGTACGAAATAGCTAAAAAAGATTTATTGAAGAGAGAGGAGGATATTAAAAATGGAATATAAACTCACAACAATTCGTGAAATTATTGGGGATGTTTTATGTGAACAAGGAAGAAAAAATCCTGATATCTATGTCATTGATAGTGACCTAGCTAAATCAACAACAACCAATAAATTCCAGAATGAATTTCCTAATCGTTTTGTAGAAACAGGAATTGCTGAGCAAAATGCTGTTTCTATTGCCACTGGAATTGCAGATGAAGGAAAAATTCCTTTCTATGTAAACTTTGCTATTTTTGTTTCAGGGACAGCTTGGACACAAGTACGTCAAGCATGTTATGCCAATGCAAATGTCAAATTCATTGCTACGCATCCTGGTATGGATGGAGGTTATGATGGAGCAAGTCATCATGCAAATGAAGATATTGCATTAATGCGAGTTTTGCCAAATATGAAAGTTCTTGTTCCTAGTAACCATGATGAATTTAAAAAATGTGTCCAATTAGCCATTGATCATGAAGGACCAGTCTATATTCGTGCTGCTCGAGATGTTGTGCCAGATTTACCATCACACTTTGATGTAGAAATTGGACACAGTTATTGTGTTGAAAACAATGGCAATGATTTTGCTATGATTTTTGAAGGGTCAACAACTGATTTGGCATATCGTTCATTTGAAACATTAACAAATGAAGGCTTTAATGGTCAATTGATTAATATCTTCTCAATTAAACCAATGGATAAAGACTATATTCGTAAACTTGCTAAAGAAGTGAAAAGAATAGTTACAGTTGAGAATCATTCAGTCATTGGGGGAATTGGTAGTGCTATTAGTGAGATTGTATCAGAAATGAGTGAACATGCCCCAGTGGTAAAAATTGGAGTAGAGGATGTTTTTACTGAGTCTGGACCATCTCTTGCTATTAAAGAAAAATATGGACTTAATGTAGAAAATATAAAAACAAAGATGAAAGAGATATATGAATAGATATGAAAAAGATACTTTCCTAAAAAAGTATCTTTTTTGCTTAAGTGTAATAGGTCTTTTTCAATTCACTTATAAGTTATACTCTCTATTATCTAATAGTATAAGCATATATTTTATACACATGAATGTTTTTTGTTTTTTGTTCTTGAAGCATGCTTAATAATCCATTGACATTCCTTTGTTATATTTTCATTTTGCCAACTGGATACAATGAATTCAAACTTCTCTTGATCTTCCTTATATAAATCATTGAGATTATTTGCGACACTTTTTTGAATTGTTTTATCAGTATCATCCTTAAGACAAGTTAATAATTCATAATAAATATCAAAATATTCTAGGGCAACATACAGTTTTTTTGACCAAGGTAACCGTATCCTTATGCACTCACTTGCTAATCGACGTACTCTTTGATTGCTATCCTGACTCCATTTCAAAAGTAGATTCATTGATTGTTCAGGAAACTGATTTATAATTGTACGCATACAAAATTCACTCGTAAATCTTTTTGTTAATTCTTTACTAAAGGATGTACTGACTTCAAAATTTTCACCACCAAATAACTCAACAAATTTCCCAATTGGCCAAAGCCAATATCCCTCTGTAAACATGCCTAAACTGCCATTGAGTTCTGGCCCTAATATTTTTTTAAAAATACCAATCGTCTCTGAATAGTTTAAGGGGATAGATGCTTTTAATGCATTAGCTAGCAATTCTTGTCTATCATTAAATTCTAATTGCTCAATTGTTGGTCTTATCAATGAAATAAATTGATTGTCATTGAATTCTGAATAGACTGATTTTATCTTTTTAGCTAAAAAATATCCATATTCAATATCATAATAGTCTTTTACTTTCTTACCCATTCTTTTTAAATCCTTTTAATAAATAGTCAACTGCTTTATAAATTTGTTCATTATTCAAATTGTCAGATTCAGCAAGATAGATTGATAAATCATTTAAAGCACCAGATATCATATGTGAAATCATATGAATATCAAAATCAATTAATTGTTCATTTTTTTGAATAATCATAAGTTGTTCTTCTAAAAGTAAAACAGAATTTTCATCATCCATTTTCTTCCACTGAGTCCATTCTATAATATTAGGAGCTTCAATTAAGAGTATTCTTTTATTATTTTCTAAAGTTGCTGCTTCTACAAATCCAACACATCCTAATATTAATTGTTCCCAAATATCTTTTGATGATTGAGCTCTTTTTTCAACATTTAATCCAACCTCATGTTGTACAAGATTTAAAACTGCTTTAAAAAGATTTTTTTTATTTTTAAAGTGATGATAGACTGCCCCTCTTGTCATATTTGCTTCTTTCGCAATAGCCTCTAAAGATGTATTTTCATATCCATATGTGGAAAAATGATGACGTGCAATTGATATTAAGTTCTTGGTTGTATGAAGAGTTGCTAATTCTTTTTTATTATTAGTCATTATTTTCACCTAATTCTTGATTGCCTTTGTTATTTTCATAGGAAGGTTGAATCAATTGAATAATATCAACTAAATTTTTGTTGGGTGTTTCAATCATAAAATGTCTTTGCCCGTAATCTTCATTTCGAATATCCAACAATATTAATGAATGATTTTTATTCATAAATCTAGAATAGACAGTATCTACATCATCAACTTCAATGTTTAGAATAATACCTTCGCATTGTTTTCTAAACTGTTCTGGTATTGTATTATGAGAACTATCAATCATTGCTATCTCAAAACCATCATTATCTTTTAAACTTATATACCAATCACTTGTAAAGATTTCTTGAAAATCAAATAAATCTGTAAAAAAATTTGCCTCTTCTTGTATTTTATTACACATAAGTACTGGATAAAAACTTTTCTTCATATAAATTTCTCCTTTCTCTTTGATATAAACAATATAACATACATTCTGTATGTATGTCAATGGTATGAGAATTATTAGAAATACAAATGAAATGTTTCATAGAGCTGTCTAAAGTAGAAAATCAGTTAATCAAAATGATTAACTGATTGAATTAAATTACTGAACTTTTTTAAACAATTTTCTACATCTGTAAAAAATCTACAAAGGTGATATCCATCAGCAACCGCATGATGAATATTTAATGATAATGGCATAATGATTCTCCCACTTTCATTTTTTATATATTTTCCCCAAGTAATAACAGGCGCAATATATAGACCAGAATCAAAAATGTGCATATCAAAACTTTGATAATGTAACCATGGTAAACAAGATACATCAAATGTATTTGGTGGAATATTTTTTTGATCAAACCAACGGTAAGTTTGATAGACTTGCATATCTTTTATAAACTGCTGGTAAAATGCTTCAAAGTCAGAATGATAATCAATAACTAACTTTACAAACTTTTCATCTTCTTGATGAAAGTGTGTATAATAGGGGGAAATATAATCCCATGTACCAACTTCTCCATCTTCATTATATCCCATACGCAATTCTTCACGGCAATTAACTGCTGAACTTATAACCCATATCATTGCTGGATAGAACTTATATTTTTTATCATGGATCACCTGTAGGAATTCTGTGATATCAATGTTAACAGTCATACTCATGACACAACGCATATCATTTATGAAATGCTGAAACAGTTCTGCTCTGTCCCATGTGTCTAAATTCTTTTTTGTAAATTTCATTTTTTCTGCCTCCTAGAATTTTTCTTTAATTTTAAGAGGCTTTATTGAGTCCGATTTTCATTTTCCATTTTCCTTTCATATATATTATCACATTATATAACTTTTTAAATATGAATTACTGATATTTTAATTATATAATTCTGTTGTGCAATAAGCAACAAAAATCAATTGTTGTGTGAGTTTACACTTTTTAAAATCTATTGATTCAACGGTAATAAAATGTTTATAAACAGTTTTTTATTTTTATATTCTGCTGAAATTTCACCATTCATTTGCTGAATGAGAGTCTTAGAAATCTCTAAGCCTAATCCAGTTGATTTTTTAGCAGTATTGACAGTATAAAAGCGATCAAATAATCTTTCTATTTCTATCTGATTTAAATTCACAGCAGTATTGGTAAAAGTTATCTCACCATAATCTGTTAGAGTTATTTCTAAATCTCCATCACTATATTTAATAGCATTACTTAATAGATTTGTGAACACACGAGAGAGTGCTGCCGGATTAAGATGACAGATAACTTTTTCAGTAGGCATATTAATCTTTGGAATGATTCCTCTTTCTTTAAATGCCATATAAAAATCAGCAAGACTATCTTCTAATATATCATTGAGAATAATATCTTCTTTATTATCATTATTTTGTGAAATTATGGATAAAGAATAGAGAAAGAGTTCATCAGTTAATTGTTTTAGTGATTCAACTCGGTTGCTGATGATTTTAATATATCGCTCAACGTCTAAAGACTTGTCTTCTTCTTCTTCTAAAAGATCTAAATAGCCATAAATAGCAGTCAAAGGTGTTCTTAAATCATGTGAGATATTTGTCACGGCTTCTTTGAGTTTTTGACCACCATTTAAATAGTTGTGTCGTTCTTGTTTAAGAAGTTGTAATTGTTTATTAAGTTCATTTGCCAAATGTTTGATATGTCTATCACCAGTTGATACTAAAATCAATGTATTGGTTTCATCAGAAAGATGTTCTGCGAGTTCTGTGCAGATTTTATCTATATTTCTATTAACAAAGATAATTTTTATAAGCAGTATAATAATGATTCCAAGTAAAACTATGCACAAAAACCAAGGAAGAAACATCTTTTTCACCAACCTTTATTTTAAATCTTTTTTACGAAAAATATATATGCCAAATCCAGATATAAGAGTTATTAAGGAAAGTGCATATGCACATAACTTCCATAGTGTGATTGTGTCAACTGACATAGTTTGAAATATCTGTCCATAGGGATTAAAATCAAATAAAAACTGAAAAATTGTGACTTGATATTGAGGTAGAAAGCCAGGTCTTGCAAGCGAGTAACAGAGGAGTCCAGCAAACATTAAAATAAAGGCTGTTAAAATACAAATAATTGATGTCCTTGCTTTATTTGATGAAATCATACCTATAAAATTGAAAATTGCAATATATGAGATACATGCTAACCAGTAAGCTAATCCTATAAGCATTATTTGACTTATAGTTATATTTACTGAGGCATGTGAAACAAGAGTAAAAATACCACCTATAAGTCCCCAAATAAAGTAAATGATTGTGACTGCCACAGTGCCAGTTATAAGGCTTGCTAAATAAATAGTTTCTCTCTTATGACCAACAATAAGTTTATTTCGAATGGTTCCATCGTTATACTCTGTTCCAAGAAATAGACTATAGAAAATCGAAATCAATATACCAACAACTTGAAGAGATGCAAACAAAATCAAATCTACACGTGTTGAATTTTGATCAAGTAATATATAAGCAAATGAGCATTCTATCATAGCCATGAATAGAAGTGTTACCCAGAATGCCCTATTGAGCCATAGCCGGCTGATATTCGCGGATAATAAATTATACATTTTTATGACCTCCAATTAACTCAATATAATAGCTTTCTAGATTTTCATCGTTTTCTTGCATAGAAACGATTGTACAGTTCACCTTATCTAAGGCGAGTGCCAGTTGTGAGACTTGAACTTTAGCATAAATATCAGCCTCTGTTTCAGAAAGGATTTTATATTCAAGTTTCATTTGATCAAGTATTTGAGCAAGTGCTTTTGTATTGCTTACTTTTATATGTATACATTTTCTACAAGCCATTTGTAGTTCTTCTGAACTTATTTCTTTAACAATGCATCCATTATCAATAAATCCATAGTGAGTTGCTAGTTTTGAAAGTTCATCTAGGATATGACTTGAAATGAAAACTGTTATTTGCTGTTCATGATTGAGTTTTAAAATGAGTTCACGCATTTCTATAATTCCTTGAGGGTCAAGACCATTGATTGGTTCATCAAGTATTAAGAAATCCGGATGACCAGCAAGTGCTATAGCGATTCCTAGCCTTTGTCGCATACCAAGAGAAAAGTTCTTTGCTTTCTTTTTTCCAGTATGACTGAGTCCAACTAATTCTAAAATGTCTTTTAATCCATCAAAAGATGGCATCCCTAAAATGCAAAATTGCTGTTTGAGATTCTCTTCAGCAGACATCTCAAGATAAATAGATGGTGTTTCTACCACAGCACCCATCCTTCTTCGTATCTTATCAAACCCTTTTTCATGATTTTGTTTTGTGTACAATGTATAATCACCAGATGATGGATATTGAAGACCACAAATCAATCGAATAAGAGTTGTCTTTCCAGCACCATTTTTTCCAACAAAACCATATATAGCTCCTTTAGGAACATTTATTGTTAATCCATTGAGTGCTTTAAACTGTCCATAATGCTTACTTAAGTTATTTGTTCTTAAAACATATTCCATATGTTTACCCTCCTTTATAAGATAATATTATTTTAATCAATTTTTATAAAGAAAGTAGTAAAGAAAAAAGTAAAGAAATCGTAAAGATTTATGAAGTTCTAAGTTTGAAGCCAATTCCCCATACAGCTTCTATGTAGTCTTTACCAGTCACTTCACGAAGTTTTTTTCTTAAGTTACTGATATGCATTTTTAATGAACTTTCTGTACAGTCTGGAGTATCATCACTTATACGCTCTAATAAAAGTGATTTGGTAATGATTTGTGATGGATTTTGCATCAATAATTTTAAGATTGCATACTCAGTCCTTGTTAACTTAATTTCAGTATTGTGAATGGTCACTGTATGTGTATTGTGGTGAAGGTTCAATTCTTCAAAAGTAAGTATTGGAGATGATTCAAGGAAAATTGGTTTACGAAGTTGAACAGCAATTCTAGCCAAGAGTTCTTTTTTGTGGAATGGTTTGGTCATATAATCAACCGCACCATTAAGCAAAAGATTAACTTTGTTATCAATGTCAATTTTAGCACTTATAATAATAACGGGTATATTTTTAATCTTCGGCAGGACCTCTTCCCCATTGAGACCAGGCAACATTAAATCGAGGAGTACAAGATCTGGCTTTGCATGTTCAAGCAAAAGAATAGCTTCAGTTCCAGAATAGGCACGAGAAGTTTCATATCCTTCTTTTATAAGCGTTTCTTCAAGCATATTTCCAATATCTATATCATCATCAATGATTAATATTTTTTTCATATTCATTCATCTCCACTTTGAAGCTTATCAGTATCTTTATTTTTAGCAAGATATGCATCTATAAATTTCTTTGATGGAGAATATATTTTCTCTGGTAAACGTTCAAGAGAAAACCATTTCCATTCATCTTGCTTCTCTGGCTCCATGATTTCTAAATGACCAGTATAATCCTTTGTAATCATTTGAATTGTAACAAAATGTTTATGAGGTTGAATATCATCAACCGCACTGAATACTTCTAGATTCCAAACATCTAAATTTGTTTCTTCCTTCACTTCTCTTTTTGCACATTCAAATATAGTTTCATCATATTCCTGTTTTCCACCAGGTAAACACCAACTATCTGGTTCAAATATACCTCCAGTATCTTTTCCACCTGCTATACGATGTCCTAATAAAATTCTATTATCTTTTATAATCATAACACCGATTCCAACTTTTATGGTATCTCCCATTTTCTCACCTCATTGAATTTTTTCATAAATCATTTATAAAGACTATTTTACTACTTAATCACATATTCAACAAACAAATCATTAATAAAATCAAAATTCAGTAATTCTCAACATACTTTTTGTTTGTTTTTAAATAGAGACTATGAATTATTATATAATGATAATGTATAAATATAAATTATTGTTTCATATATTGTTATCTATAATGAAATCAGTGTATAATAAAAACAACAATACAAGGAGAAAGAATTATGGATAAAAAATGGAGTTTAAAAGAATTATATACATCTTTTGAAGACATTCAGTTTCAAAATGATTTAAAAGAAGTTGAAACAATATTAAATGATATGCGTAAATATCCATTACTACCAAATGAACAATCACATCTTATCCAATATCTAGAAGAAGAAAATCATTTAGACGATTTGGTAGAAAAGTTATATGCATATGTAAGCTTAACAATGAATGCTGATACAAATGATTATGAAGCTATTAAATATGCATCAGTCATTGAAACATTACTTGCTTCTTTTGCAGATGCAAGTGCTAAAATTCAAAAATGGATTGCTCAATTTGATTTTCAACAATTAACAGATTCTTATGTACAGGATCATATGTTTGTCTTAAATGAAATCAAACAACAAAATAAATACTTATTAGATGATCAAAGTGAATCTGTTTTAGCAAATATGAAAACAACAGGATCTAGTTCTTGGTTAAAATACAAAGATCAATTAATATCTTCATTGGAAGTTATAATGGATGGGAAAGTCTATCCATTAACTGAAGTCTTAAATATGGCTTATTCAAAAGATAAAGAAATCAGAAAAAAAGCATACGAGGCAGAGATTGCAGCGTATACAAGTGTTGAACATGGTATAGCAAGTGCATTAAATGCGATTAAGGGTGAAGCCATTACAGTGACACAATTACGAGGGTACGATTCGGTTTTACAAAGAACGCTGATAGATTCAAGAATGTCTCAAAAGACATTAGATGTTTTACTTGCTACAATGAAAAAAGCACTACCTATGTTTGAAAAGTATTTTCAAACAAAAGCACAATATTTAGGATATCAAAATGGATTACCTTGGTATGATATGTATGCACCCATTGTTGATGTGAATAGTGAATATGACTATGAAAAAGGAAGTCAATTTGTGATTGAGCAATTTTCTTCATTTTCACAAAACTTAGGTGATTATGCTAAAATGGCAATAGAAAAAAATTGGATTGATGTTTATCCTAGACAGGGGAAAGTAGGTGGAGCATTTTGTAATAACTTACATTGTATTGAAGAAAGTCGTTTCTTATTGAATTATGGAAATGATTTTAGCGATGTCATTACAATGGCACATGAACTTGGACATGGTTTTCATGGACATTGTTTAAATAGCCAAACAGCTATGAATGCTAATTATCCAATGCCAATAGCTGAAACAGCTTCAACATTTTGTGAAACGATTGTTAAAAAGGCAGCCTTAAAAAATGCTTCCCAAGCTGAACAATTAATGATTTTAGAGAATGAGTTATCAGATTGTGCACAAGTGATCGTTGATATATATTCACGTTTCTTATTTGAAAGTCGTTTGATTGAAAAAAGAAAAGAGGGTCCATTAAGTGTTGCTGAGATAAAAGATTTAATGATTGAAGCACAAAAGGAAGCTTATGGTCATGGTTTAGACCAAAATACATTGCATCCTTATATGTGGACATGGAAACCTCATTATTATGAAGCGGACTATGCTTTCTATAATTTCCCTTATGCTTTTGGTTTGTTATTAGCAAAAGGATTATATGGACTGTATCTTAAGGAAGGAAATCAATTTGCAACAACTTATGAAAACTTTTTATCATTAACAGGAAAGATGAATTTAGAGGATGTTGGAAAAAGTGTTGGTATTGATTTGACTTCTGAAGATTTTTGGCAAAATTCTATTGATATGATTCAAGAGGATATTTATTTATTTGAAAGATTATTACGAGAAGTTTAAACAGGTTGATCATCAATCTGTTTTTGTTTCTCAATTAAAATCAATGTGTTAAAATAGATTTGAGGTGATGGAGATGTTAAGGAAAATGATAAGTGTTATAGTGACAATCATTCTAACATATCTCTATTTTAAGGTTATTGCTCAACCCATCAATCAATATTTCTTTAGAACTGATCATGAAGGAATGAGTTTGATCATTTTATTTATTGTGTATTTTGTAATCATTTTGCCAGTTATTTTAATTCTTGTGAACAAGTTTATTATGAAATAATTTTTATTTATCTTAGAGAGTGGTACAATAGATTTAAAGAAGGTGCTGTTATGAAAAATAAAAAGTTAGATATCATTTTTAAGTTGTGTATTTTGGTCTATGTAATAACATTGATTTATGCTTTTTATATGAACTGGCAAGGAAAATATTTTGGTATGACATTTGTCGCTTGTTTAACGCCGTTTATGGCACCATTGTTTATGAAACTTATCAAAGTTAAAGTTCCTGATGAATTCTATTTGTTGAATATTATTTTTATTTATTTTGCAAGTCTGTGGGGTAGTTGTTTAGGTGGCTATTCTACACCTTATTATGATAAATTTACTCATTTTGCGAGTGGAATTGTGATTTGTGAATTGGCGTATATGTTATATAAACATCTTTTAAGAAATGAGAAAAGAAAGATTGTTATGTGTATATTTATCAATGCAGTTAATGCTACCATTGCATTACTTTGGGAGTTTTATGAGTATGCTTTGCTTGTCTTTTTTCAATATGATGCAATTAGAAATGTAACAGGGGTTCATGATACAATGACAGATATGCTAGTGGCAGTTATTGGAGGAATACTATTAACCATTTATTTGGTGAGGTTTGATCAATCTTCAAAAGACCATTTCTTTGTTTCATTAGAAAGAAAACTATATAAACTCAATCATAAATAATTAGATAAAAAGATATTGAATACATGATTTCAATATCTTTTTA
>NZ_CFJNYH010000062.1:0-12119 GCF_984815275.1 Coprobacillus sp. | reverse complement strand
GACAATAGCAAGCTGCCAGTTCACTTCGGATATCCACACTGGATATCCTTTTTTTGTCTTTCCTTCATTTCCTATTTTGTTTTCATATTGAATAATAAAAAAACCTGCATTTTTGCAGGTTTTATGTTTTATTTATTTTTTAATAATGAAGCAGCTGCTTCATCAGCAATTAATATACAATCTGGATGATCTTGAAGTGCACTTGCAGGTAAATCAATAGTTTTAGGTGCTTCAGCCATTCCATAAACTGCTTTTGCTTTGCCTTCACCACAAGCAATAAGTAAAACCTTTTTTGCTGCCATGATATTTGCAATACCCATGCTTACTGCTTGAGTAGGTACATCTTCAATTTTTCCATCAAAGAATAAACGTGCGTTATCTTCAATAGTAGATTGTTTTAAATCAACTTTATGTGTTACTGAATCAAATGGAGTACCAGGTTCATTAAAACCGATATGACCATTAGAACCAATTCCTAATAATTGAATATCAATTGGATTTTCTTGTAAAAGTTTATTGTAAGATTCACATTCTTCATCAATATTCCCTTGACCTTTAGGAACATGAACATTTTCCATGTTAATATCTAATTCATTAAATAAGTTATGACACATAAAATAGTGATAACTTTGAGGATGTGATTGATCTAAACCAAAATATTCATCTAGATTAAATGTTTTAATATCTTTATAAGATGTTCCATTCTTTTTATGGTCTTCTCTCATTAATTCATACATTCTTACTGGTGTAGATCCAGTAGCTAAACCTAAATTTGCTTGTGGATTGCTTTTAACGATATCTAACATAATTTCACAAGCTTTTTGACTTGCTTCTTCATAATTTTTAACAACAATGACTTTCATTTTTGTCCCTCCTATATTTACTTACATTATATACCAAAGATATAAGAAATAAAAGGCTAATTTTCATAATTTGAAAATATAATATATAACTGATAAACCTATATGAAACGTGTATTTTTATTTTCTTTTATAATCACATGAAAGAGTTATAAAAAAGTGGAAACACATACATTTTAGTGAAATATTGCAATATAAGCCTTTATTTTATGGAGAAAATAAGGTAAAATAGGGTTCATATGGAGGTAGGTCAAAATGACAATGATAAAAGGTATTGCGGCATCTAATGGTATTGCAATTGCAAAAGCTTACAAATTAGTTATGCCTGATTTAACAGTAGAAAAAGTAACTGTTGAAGATGTAGAAAAAGAAATCAAAGCATATGAAAATGCAATGGAGCAAACTGCTAAGGATCTTGAAACAATTAAAGAGGCTGCATCAAAAAATTTATCAGCTGAAGAAGCAGCTGTCTTTGATGCACATGCATTAGTATTATCGGATCCAGAATTAAAAACTCAGGTTGAAGATAAAATTAGAAATGAAGCATGTAATGCAGCTGCTGCATTGGATGAGGTTTCAGCAATGTTTATTTCAATGTTTGAGTCTATGGGTGATGAGTATTTCAGAGAAAGAGCTGCTGACATAAAAGATGTATCACGTCGTTTATTAGCAAATTTATTAGGAAAACCATTACCTAATCCTGCATTAATTGATGAAGAAGTAGTCATTATTGCTGATGATTTAACACCTTCTGATACAGCTCAATTAAATAAAAATCTGGTTAGAGGATTTGCTACTAATATTGGTGGTAGAACTTCTCACTCTGCGATTATGGCAAGAAGTTTAGAGATTCCTGCAGTTGTTGCATGTAAAACAATCACTGATGATGTTCAAGATGGAGATATGATTGCTCTTGATGGTATTGAAGGTGTTGTTATGATTAATCCGGATGAAGCAACAATTCAAGAATATACAACAAAACGTGATGAATATAAAGCTTACCGCGAAGAATTAAAGAAATTAGTTAATGAAAAGACTGTTTCTACAGATGGTAAACATGTAGAATTGGTTGCAAATATTGGTTCACCAAAAGATCTTGAAGGTGTGAGAGAAAATGGTGGTGAAGGTGTTGGATTGTTCAGAACTGAATTCTTATATATGGAATCTGCTGAATTACCAAGCGAAGATAAGCAATATGAAGTTTATAAAGAAATATTAGAAGGTATGGCTGGTCATCCAGTTGTCGTGAGAACTCTAGATATTGGTGGCGATAAAGAAATTGAAGCCATTGACTTACCAAAGGAAATGAATCCATTCTTAGGTGTTCGTGCTATTCGTTTGTGTTTCCAAAGAGAAGATATCTTTAGAACTCAATTAAGAGCTTTATTAAGAGCTTCAGTACATGGTGATTTAAGAATTATGTTCCCAATGATTGCTGCTTTAGGTGAGTTTAGAAAAGCTAAGGGAATTTTATTAGAAGAAAAAGAAAAATTAATAGCAGAAGGTATTGCTGTATCTGATAGTATCCAAGTAGGTATTATGATTGAAATCCCTGCTGCTGCAGTTTTGGCAGATCAATTTGCAAAAGAAGTTGATTTCTTCTCAATTGGAACAAATGACTTAATTCAATATACATTTGCTGCTGACAGAATGTCTTCTGGTGTATCTTACTTATATCAACCATTTAATCCATCTATTTTAAGATTGGTTAAACATGTTATTGATTCTGCACATAAAGAAGGTAAGTGGGCTGGTATGTGTGGAGAAATGGCTGGTGAACCGTTAGCAGCTCCATTATTGCTAGGATTAGGACTTGATGAATTTTCAATGTCTGCTACATCAATCTTATCACAAAGAAAGTTAATCAGAGGACTTTCACAAGCTGAAATGGCTGAATTAGCTAATAAGGCTATTAACTGTGGAACAATGGAAGAAGTTGTTGAATTGGTAGAAGCAGCTACAAAATAATGAATAAAAACGTGGTTATAAATTAACCACGTTTTTAAATACACATTCTTCAATAATTTCTACAACATTTTTTAAAATTTCTTCATCTTTAAGTGTAAAACGATTATAGTATGGAGAATCAATATCTAGCACACCAATAACTTCATCATTGACTGTGATAGGTAAAACAATCTCACTACGACTCGCACTATCACAAGCAATATGACCAATGAACTGATGAACATCTTCAACACGGATAACCTTTTTTCTAAGGACCGCCGTTCCACATACGCCTTTTCCTATAGGAATACGCACACATGCAACTTTCCCTTGAAAAGGTCCTAAAACAAGTTCGTTATTTTCTATGAAATAAAATCCTACCCAGTTAATTTCTTGTAGGCTTTCATTGAGAAAAGCAGAGATATTGGCCAGATTTGCAATGACATTTGGTTCATCTTTTACAAGTGCATAAATTTGGTCTAAAAATAAATGTTTATTCATTGCTTTCACCTCTTATTTAGTATAACATACTCTTATGAGGTGGCAACAATGAAAATTAAAGAATTTATCAATTATGCAATGAATGAAGAACATCCTCAATATGCACTTGCGACAAAGAGAGAAGAAATAATCTATCAAAGAAGACATGATTTAAGAAGTGATTTTGGTAGAGATTATACTCGCATTCTTTTTTCACAAGCTTATCGTCGCTTAAAACATAAAACGCAAGTCTTTTTTGCAGTTGAAGATGATCATGTTTGTACAAGAAGTGAGCATGTGAATTTGGTGGAATCAGTGTCTCATACAATTGCTTATGAATTAGGATTGAATACTGAACTAACAAAGGCAATTGCAGTAGGTCATGATTTAGGACATGCACCTTTTGGTCATGGAGGAGAGACTATTTTAACACGTATAGCCAAAGAACACGGTTTAGAAAAGTTTTGGCATGAAAGAAATAGTTTGCATTTTGTTGATGATATTGAATTGTTGGAGGATAATGAGCATAATCAACATAATTTGAATTTGACATATGCAGTTAGAGATGGAATCATATCTCATTGTGGTGAAATGAATCAGAAATATATACAAAAACGAGAACAATATATTGATTTGCATGATTATAATTATGCAGGACAATTTAATCCATGGACATATGAGGGTTGTGTTGTGAAAATGTCAGATAAAATAGCGTATTTAGCTAGAGACATTGAAGATGCATTGAGACTTCGTGTTCTTACTGAAGAAAAAGTTGATAGTTTAAAAGAGTCACTTAACAGTATCAGTGATTATCAGTTTCATGCGATTAATAATGGATCGATTGTTAATTATTTCATTCATGACGTTATTGAAAATTCATCGGTAGAATGTGGGATTGGACTATCGGATGAAGCCTTTAAAATCATGAAAATGATTATGAAATTTAATTATCAAAATATCTATTTAATTAAAAGAGTTCAAATTCATAATAATTATGTTTCTTTAATATTAGATTCTATTTTTAATTTCATATATGATTATTCAAAAGCAGACAATATGATTTCAGCATTATTAAAAGATCAAAATCAATATCCTAAATTAATATCCCATTACTTAAAATGGCTTGATAAATATGCATATATTGAAAATTACCCAAGAAAAAAAGAATACATGAATAAAGTCGTTTATGACTTTACTCATGATTCTCATGCATTAGAAAAAAGTATTATTGACTATTTATCAGGAATGAGTGATGCATTTATCATTCAAGCATTTAATGAATTAATTTCTTTTTAATGAAAATGCTTTTTGACATTCATATGAATGATATCAATTTCTAAGAGCATTGTGTTTTGAAGCATTTGCTCATTTAAGTTTTTTGTAAATCCAGGTGTAAATCTTTGTAAGAAAGCTTCTAACAGAGCTTTCTTATTTTCTTTAACTTCTTTAAGGAAGCCATAAATATGTACACTTTGATGATTATGTGTAAAAACTTCTTTATGTATTCCTAAGTCATCTACAACATTATAGCATACCAGTTGATTTAAACCTTCAAGTTTATGCCCAGTATGACCACAATGAAAATAAATATGTCCATCTACTACAAAATGATTTAAACTTGTACAATATGGGACTTTAGAAGAAATGGCAAGTGTACCATAGTCAACCTTGTTTAAAATATTGAATCCATCATTATATGTCAGTAATTTACGTGGCTTTCTGATTGGAGGGATGGAATATTTTAAATAATCATGTTTATAAAAATCTTGATAGTTTGTATAGAGAATATTGTTTATGACTTGAGATTCTTCTTGATTATTCAAGACAAGAATATAATTATAATCACAATTCTTCAATAATTCTTTTGTATAGATATTTAATAAATTTTCAGTATATTGTTTTATAAGTTCTGTTTTCATCTTATGACTCCTTTTCTTCATTTTATAAGAAATAACTGTTCAAGTCTATGAAAATCTATGATAAAATAAAAATCAATGAAATGAGGTGTTCATATGCCAATTAAAATACCAGATAATTTACCGGCATCAAAAATATTGAAAGAAGAAAATATATTCGTGATGAATGAAACACGAGCTACAACTCAAAAAATCAGACCACTAAAATTATTGATCTTAAACATTATGCCAACGAAGATTATTACTGAAACACAACTCTTAAGATTATTATCTAATTCACCATTGCAGATAGAGGTTGATTGGATTCATATGGCTAGTCATGAATCTAAAAATGTTTCAAAAGAACATCTTTTAGCATTTTATAAAACATTTGATGATATCAAAGAAAACAGATATGATGGGCTTATTATAACAGGTGCTCCTGTTGAAAAATTGAAATTTGAAGAAGTAGATTATTGGGAAGAATTAACACAATTATTAGAATGGTCTAAAACACATGTATTCAGTAGTTTCTTTATTTGTTGGGCTGCTCAGGCCAGTTTGCATTATTTCTATGGTGTTTCCAAATATCTATTGCCACATAAATTAACAGGTGTTTATCAACATCATACCAATGTTGATAAAATGAAAAGAAAAATATTAAGAGGGTTTGATTATCAATTTTATGCTCCCCATTCAAGATATACATCTGTATCAAAAACGGATATAGAAAAGATAGAGCAATTAGATATTTTAGCAACTTCTGATGAGGCAGGGGTATATCTTGTTGCATCAAAAGATGGATCACGTTTCTTTATTACTGGTCATCCTGAATATGATCCAGACACATTAGATAAAGAATATAAACGTGATTTAGCCAATCCAAATATTAAGAGTGAAATGCCTAAGAATTATTATCTCAATGACGATATTCATCAAGAGATTCAAGTAAAATGGCGTTCACATGCATATCTTATATTCTCTAACTGGTTAAACTACTACGTTTATCAAGAGACTCCATATGATTTAGAAGAACTTAAAGAAAGATAAATGGGAATATATTCCATTTATTTTTATTTGTGTGAAATATGTGATAAAAAAATATCGTTATTAGTCAGAAAATAAGGGTATTTGATTGAACGAATAATAAAAATAATGTATAATTGAAAATGATATGACTCTAGGAAATATTAAAGGGAGGATGCTATTTTGAAATTAAAAAAAATAAGTTTTATAGGTTTATTAACAGTAACTTTATCTATTACAGGTACAATTTTAAATATAAAAGCAACAGATGAAAACAAATCACAAATTCATGGACCAGAAGTAACTGATTATTTTACAATTATAGATGAAAATGGAGCTTCTAAAATTGTATATTTTGATGATATTGAAAATGATGATTCGATTGCAAAAGAAATGGCAACTGAATATAACTTAGTTGTTGGAAAAGGTGATGACAAAGAAGTTGTTGCTACTTATGATAGTAAAGAAGACGCTCAACAGGCTTTAAATAAAAGAAAATATCTCCGTTCAAGTACAACTTATTCAGTTGAAGAAAAAAACAAGGCTGTGACATATGGTGTTGTTTATTTGAATGCAAAGTCATATGATGGAGAGAGTTATTTAACGTATGATAACGTTAGTAATCCTGGTTATGACGGTTATACAACAGGGAGTTATGCAAAAGATGCTGCTTATCTAGGGACTTTTAATGGTAAGGTAAGAGCTATGCAGGCTGGAGTCATTATGGATTTTGATTCTCGTGATGTCACTGTTATTGACTATTCAGCTGCTAATATTTCATATTATTATGTAAGCGATGGGTATTTATATCATAGATTTTATTATGGAAGTTCTAATAAATACAATACTTATAGAGTTGGATATAAGTTAAGCTATTTATCTGCTGGAAAAAAGTATTATAGTTATGATGGTCATTATTTCTATACAAGTTATCCAAATATGATTAAAGACTATCAAAATGGTGTCCATACAAATGCAGTTAATAAGTCTGATCCGTATTATAATTATTATCAGTATCTTTCTCATCGAACAACAACGAGTTTATCTGCTGGTCAAATCAATAGTATTGTTAATGATCATGTGGGGAGTAGTAGTTCCAAAATGAAAAATATGGGAAGTTATTTTATACAGTATCAAAATGCATATGGTGTTAATGGCTTGTTAATGTTGGGTGTATCTGGAAATGAAAGTACATGGGGAACAAGTGATATTGCAAAGGACAAGAATAATTTATTTGGGCATGGTGCAGTTGATAGTAATCCATATTATGGTGCACATGGATATGCTACTGCTTCAGATAGTATAAAGTATCATGCTGAGAAATTTATATCTAATGGATATCTAGATAATGAAGACTGGAGATATAACGGAGGCTATTTAGGTGATAAAGCAGGGGGAATTAATGTTCGCTATGCATCAGACCCATATTGGGGTGAAAAAGCTGCTTCAGTAAATTATTATTATGGTGTTGGTAATGATTATGGACGATATACAATGGGGATTATTAATGGCGTTCAAAAATCTTATAAATTATATAAAGAGGCGTCTTATTCATCACCAGTCATTCATACTTTAGGACAAAAAACAAATGGTGTAACAAGTCCGCGTACATATAACTTGGCAGTTGTTATTTTGGATACTGTCACTGACTCTGCTGGTAACAGATGGTATAAAATTCAATCTGATACAGCATTAAACTCTTCAAGAACTGATACTAATTGGGATGGCATATATAACTTTAGTAAGGATTATTATTTCATTCCTACATCAAATGTAACAGTTATTAATCAAGGGAACGTAAAAGTTCCATCATATTATACTGGCGATGTTAATGGAGATGGAAAAGTATCATCATTAGATTATATACAAATCAAAAATCATATTATGAAAACAAAAGTTTTAAGCGGTGATGCATTGTTAAGAGCTGATGTTAATGGAGATGGGAAAGTATCATCATTAGATTATATTAAAATTAAAAATCATATTATGGGAACAAATAGATTATTTTAGTAAGGAGAAAATAGATGAAAAAAAATAAAATAATTAAAGGGCTGCTTTTTTCAACGGTATTTGCTGTTTTGATGAATTTAAGCTGTCTTAATGTATTTGCAGCATCATTCTCAGTGAGTGCAAGTAAATCTTCAGTAACTCCTGGTGGAAAGTTTACTGTAACAATATCTGTTGGTGGGGCAGGCCAGTTTAATGTATCAGCATCAAATGGGTCAGTTTCAACAACTAGTGTCTTTGCTGATGGAAGTGCAAGTGTGACGGTGACTGCTGGGCAATCAGGTAAAACAACTGTAACTGTATCTGCTGTTGATGTAACAGCTACAGATGAAAGTCCTGTTACAGGAAGTAAATCTGTTTCAGTAAGTATAAAAAGTTCTTCAAATGGCGGTGGTAGTTCTTCAAATGGTGGATCTTCAAATGGAGGAAATTCATCTGGAGGATCAAGTGAAACGCCTAAGGAAGATACACGTTCTAAAGAAAATAATCTTTCTTCATTAAGTATCTCTTCTGGAACTTTGTCACCTGTATTTTCAGCTGATAAAACAACGTATAAAGTTGATTTAACAAGTGATATCAAAAAAATCACTATAAATGCTAAAGCTAAGGATTCTAAGGCATCTGTTTCTGGTACAGGAGAACATGAACTTAAAGTCGGTGAAAATAATTTTGTTATAACAGTTAAAGCAGAAAATGGATCAAAAAAAACATATACCATTTCAGTGTATGTGACTGAGAAACCTAGTGTTTTTTTGAAAATGGGTGATCAGAATTTAGGTGTTTTAAACGATTATTCTAAAGTGGATGTTCCCAAAGGATTTGAAAAAACAAAAATAACAATAGATGGAAATGAAATTTCTGCTTTGAAAAATGATACACTTGGGTTGACAGTTGTTTATCTACAAAACGAGACACAGGGAACTGGGTTTTATATATATGAAAATAATAAAATTGTAAGAAAATTTGAAACAATTACTGTTAATGGGAAACTTTATATTCTTATGGATGCTCCTCAAGACTTGAAAGGACTTCAGGGATTAAAGTCTGGAAATATAAAAATCAGTGAAGTGGAAATTCCAGGTTGGACATTTAAAGATAAAGATTTAAAAGATTATAGCGTTGTTTACTTAATGAACGAGTTAGGTGAAAAATCTCTTTATACTTATGAGGCTACGGAGCAGACACTTCAAAAATTTAAGGCTTCTGAGTCAGCTGATAATAGTGTTCTTACATATATTTTCATTGGAACAACTGTAGTATTTGCTGCTGGAACTGGAGTATTAGCGTATCTTTATTTCAGTTTTAAAAAGAAATCTATATCTGCCATAAAAGATTATTATGATAAAAAAAATCAAGGTGAGTAACCTTGATTTTTTATAACTTATGCTGTCTATAAAATTCTCTTAAATGAATTCTATCTTGTTCACTTAAATCTTTTTTCTTGATTCCTTGGATGGTAGCTTCTAAAGCAAGCAATCGATGGATACAAGCTGAAGAATCTATTTGTTGAATTCTTAGCCATGCTTCCTGGCTACCAATATCTTGTAATTGATCTAATGTATCAATTCCAACTTGATGAAGCTGTTTTTCAACAACTGGGCCAATATTAGGATATTCAGATAATTTTTTCATAGTTCTATTCCTCCAATTTCATATTTTCATATTCTTGTAAAGTTATAATAATATCGTTATATATCTGCTGATTTAAATACTCTTTTAATTCTGTAGGGTGAACGAATTTAAAGTCAGTATGTTCATCAGAAATAACAACATTATCATTTGTAGGAATTGTTAAGAAACCTATACCTACAGTTTGATAATGAGGACGTATAGCAGTGAATGTGTAGACTGGCTTTAATATTTTAATGTCCAAATTTGTTTCTTCTTTCAATTCGCGAGTTAAAGCTTGATGTGGTGTTTCTCCATATTCTAAACCACCACCAGGGAGTTCCCAATACCCTAGACCATCAGTCGATGGTTTGATTTTCTTAAGAATAAGGACTTTATGATTATAAATGACAATTGCTTTCACAGTTATGTGAAATCTGATATTTTCCATCTTTATATATCCTCCAATTACTCATATCATACCACTTTTTTATAAAATTGTATCGTTTTATTTGAATATTTGATATAATGTTTAATGAGGTGATTTTATGATCGATTTTTTTGAAGAGGCTAACAAGAGAAAAGAAGATATCATAGCTGATATTGAGAGGCTTTGTGAAATACCATCAGTATTGGATGAAGCGACGTCAAATGAAGGGCAACCATTTGGAAAGCCTTGCCGTGAAGCATTGGATCTTATGTTGTCAATAGGGGAAAGAGATGGTTTTAGAAGTGTTAATGTTGATGGGTATGCTGGTCATATTGATATAGGGGAAGATGAAGAAACATTTGGAATATTAGGACATTTAGATGTTGTACCCTGTAATGAACATGGATGGAATACTGATCCATATCATGTAACCATTAAAGATGGCAAACTTTATGGTCGAGGTGTTGCTGATGATAAAGGTCCTTTGATCGCTGGTTATTATGCTGCAAAAATCATACATGAATTAAACTTACCTGTAAAAATGAAAACAAGAATTATTTTTGGTTGTAATGAAGAAAATGGTTCTAAATGTATGCAATATTATTTTACAAAGCAACCATACCCTAAAATGGGGTTTACACCTGATGCTGAGTTTCCTGTTGTTTATGGAGAAAAAGCTGGAGTTAATTTCCAAATGAAAGGTGAGATAGAAAAAGATAATATTATAGGTATTTATTCTGGATCACGTGCAAATATTGTACCAGAGACATGTGAGGCTTATATTTCAGGTCATTATAAACAATATAAAGAGGATTTTATTCATTATTTAAATCAACAAGGTTTGCAAGGCTCTTTGGAAGAAGAAGGGAACCATACAAGATTGACATTAATTGGAAAATCAGCTCATGCTTCAACGCCAGATGCAGGAATTAATGCTGCAGTTTATATGTGTCATTATCTTGCAACTATTTCTGAGAACCAATTAGTGCATTTTGTTGATGATTGTTTTTATCAGGATAATTATGGTAAGAAACTTGGGATTGCATTTAAAGGTTTAATGGGGGACTTAACTGTTAACTTAGGTGTCCTTAATTATAAAGATGGATATGCGAGTTTAGTTGTTGATATGCGAGTTCCTCATGAAATGACAGATGAACAACTAACGATGCCAATCGTTCAACAGCTCAATAAATATGGGTTAGAAGAAACGCATGAGTTAGGGAAGGCTCTATATATTGACCCACAAAGTGATCTTGTCCAAAATTTACACAGTGCCTATGTTGAATTTACTGGTGATCATATTCATCAGCCTCAAGCGATTGGAGGAGGAACATATGCAAAATCTATGCCAAATTGTGTTGCGTTTGGTGTAGAATTTCCAGGTACTGATAATAAGATTCATCAGAATAATGAAGAAATATCTATTGATGATTTGTTGAAAGCAACTGCTATCTATGCGAAAGCACTTTACAATTTAATTAAGAAATAGGGTTTTCCCTATTTCTTATTGCTTATTTTATAGATATTATGTTATAATAATTAAGCGTCATGCAGGCGTGGTGGAATGGTAGACACGCTATCTTGAGGGGGTAGTGGACGTACGTCCGTGTGAGTTCAAATCTCATCGCCTGCACCAATATAATTTATAAATATATATAATTTTTTGATATTGCAGCTGTGGTGGAACTGGTAGACACGCTATCTTCAGGCGGTAGTGGATAATATCCATGTGAGTTCGAGTCTCATCAGCTGCACCAAATAGTTATCTAAGAGATAATTTATGAAATCTTTGTGATTTTGTGAATTGTCTCTTTTTTCGTTATATAAAGCGGTTTGAGAGACAATGAAAAGATATTAAATCAAATA
>NZ_CFJNYH010000061.1:0-14091 GCF_984815275.1 Coprobacillus sp. | reverse complement strand
GAGAAAAAGAGAAATGTTTTGCCTATAATGTGAATGTAGGATGTGATAGACATGGCTATATATTAGGGATGAGCATAGACTCAGGGAACGTTCATGATAGTGTAGCGTTTTATCATTTAAAAAGTTATCTTGATTATGCATATAGAGAACAAATAGAGACAATGGTATTGGATGCAGGATATTCAACTGCACCAATATGTCATAGTGTACATAGTGAAGGAAAAGAAATCATTGTTCCGAGGAAAAGGGTTGCATCAAAAGGGAAAGGATATTATAAGAAATGGCAATATGAATATGATCGAGAAGAAGATATATATGTCTGTCCATTGGGATGCATACTAAGATATAGTACAACAAATAAAGATGGAAAGAAGCAGTACAAATCAAATGGAAAACAGTGTAAAAGTTGTCCACATCTGAAAAAATGCACACAATCAAGGAATTGTACAAAAGTGATAGAAAGACATGTATGGCAAGAAGATTTAGAAGAAAGCATAAAGCTACAAAAGAGTCAAGAAGGAAAAAGAATATATGATCAAAGAAAGCAAACAATAGAGAGGGAGTTTGGAGATGGAAAAAGAAGACATGGATTAGATTATACATTATATAGAGGACACGAAAGAGTATATGATCAAACACTCCTAACATTTACAGGAATGAATATGAAAAAGTTATGCATATATTATAAAAAGCTGAAGGAGAAGTACGCCCAAAAAAAGAGTTTTGAACATCAAAAAGATGAAGCAAAGAGAATAATAGGTCAGATATAAGGACAGGAAAGTCCGATTTTTTTAATATGGAAGAAAAAACAACCGAAAAACATGAAAGTATGAAAAAAGACCATCAACAAACAGTTTGTTTGTCAACAGTCTGAGATAATGTACCAGTCACTGGTACATTATCTATAAATCTTTATATAGCATGACCGTTATTAAAAGAAATGGAGAGAGCAATTTAGTATGGATTAAAAATGAAATTTCATTATTTTTCTTAAAATCAAGTCTTATATTTAAATTTATGTTTGATATAATATCTTACAGATAGCTATTCAAAATAAAAAATATAAGAGGGTGATTAAAGAAGTTAAATTAAATTCAATAATCTTAGGTGATGCCTATGAAATTATTAAAAAAATTGATTCCAACTCAATTGATCTTATTGTTACTGATCCACCATATTTAATTAGTAAAGGTAGTAGTGGTAATGGCAGAATTTCAAAACAGATGTTAAAACTAACTAATGAATTACAAAATTCGGATGTTGCAAATGGTATTAAGTTAGATATTCTTGATGAATTCATGAGAATTATGAAAAAACCAAATATATACATATGGTGTAATAAGAAACAAATTTTACCATACTTGGACTATTTTGTAGGTATTCATAAATGTTCTTTTGAAATACTTACATGGATTAAAACTAACCCAATACCTACTTGTGGTAGGAATTATATGAATGATAAAGAATACTGCTTATATTTTAGAAAGGGTATTTCACTTCATACAACATATCAGACTGGTAAAACGTACTGGATCACTCCCACAAATGTGAAAGATAAGAAATTGTATGGGCATCCTACTATTAAACCAATAGATATCATTAAAACACTGATCCAAAATTCAAGTGCTCCTGATGATGTGGTATTTGATTGTTTTCTTGGATCTGGTACTACTGCAGTTGCATCAAAAGAATTGGAACGTAACTATATTGGTATTGAAAAAAATTCAGATTATTATGAAATAACATTGCAGAGGTTATTGTCTTGTTAAAACTTGCTTTATTAATGAAGTTATGATATTATATGTTTGTTGAAAGATGAAAGGTGTCTCAAGTGTATACTTGAGGCATTTTTTTATTTTCTGAAATAACTCCTACAGACATTCTAATATTTTCCTATAATGTTAGAGGCAATTATCGGTAGGAGGAAAAATGAGGAAAATAAGTAACAATATAGGATTAGATGATTGTAGTAAAAAATTAAGAATAGCAGTTTATTGTAGAGTATCAAGTCGAGAGCAAGCATTGTATGGATATGGGATAGATGCTCAAAAAAGTAAAATAGATGCTTATCTATCATTGTTTGATGTCGAAGTTGAGGAAGTTAATTATTATATTGATGAGGGGATAAGTGCTAAAAATCTTAATCGACCTGAAGTAAAGAGATTAATTAAAGATGTTAAAGAAGATAAAGTAGATGCAATTTATATTTATAAACTGGATCGGTTAAGTAGATCAGTCATTGATATATATAATATGATTGAAATGCTGATTGATCATAAATGTAATTTAGTTGCAGTTATGGATAACATAGATATCAATTCAGCTAATGGACGTTTGTTTGTTGGAATATTAGCGATTATTGCACAGTGGGAACGTGAGACAATTATAGAAAGAACTAATGATGGTTTAGAAGAAATGGTCCGACAAGGAAAGTGGCCATTTGCTTCTAAACCATTTGGTTATAATAAAAATGAAGATCTCATATTAAGTGTAAATGAAGAAGAAAAGAAAATATTGTATGACATTGTAGTTCAAATAAAAAGTGGAATGACAATAAAAGAAGTTGAAAGGTATTTATTAAAAGAATATGATATTACGATGTCATCATTACAAATAAGAAAAATGCTAAAGAGAGAATGGTATTATGGTTTGTTCCATTACAAGGGAAAAACTTATACCAATATATGTCCTAAAATTTATAATGAGGAAGATGCTGAAGAAATACAAAAAATGATCTCAAAAAGGCATAGGGCAGATAATTATGATAGTAGATACTATTTTAGAAATAAAATCAAATGTGTATGTGGTGAAATACTTGATTTGAGTAGTACAAAAAAAGGAAATAAGCAATATTTTTATTATGTATGCCCAAAGTGCAAAATGAGAATTAACCAGGATTATATTATTGAACAAAGTTTATATGCTATATCTTCAGAGGTTAGCCTTAAAGAGATAAAGAATAATACAAATAAGGCACTTAGGAAGTATCATAGCATCAATAGAAAAATTCAAGATATACATAATAAGTATATAAATAATAAAATGGATCTAAATGTCTATTTAACATCACTTTATAGATTGGAGTTTGATAAGAAAGAACAAATGGCCAAGATAAAAACTGATAAACTTATAGACTTTATAAGATGGGAACAAATGACAGACTTAGAAAGATGTAGTTTTGTTAATAATCATATTGCTAGAATCATTGTGGATGTTCATGCAAAGATAGTTGTTAAAGTAGAATATATTCATAAATAACTTCAAAATAAAGTCAAACTTGACTAGACAAATGTTGAAATATTTTGTATACTGTATATGTAGTCAAAACAAATTAAATAATGATAATTGCCAAAGTCTTTCAACGTGTATTACCATAATTATTATATATTTAATCTGTTCAGTTCGAGTTAATTAGCCATAAGGGCACCAAGATATAAATGAGCTTTAAAGATATTTCTTTAGAGCTTTTTATTTTGACAAAATAGAATTTTAGTGGTGTTAATGATGATTGTTTTAACTATTCTATAAACAGATTTATTATATTTCTAAATGTTAAATTTTGTCGAGCAATATATTGGAGTAACTTTTTATTTTTTTTAAAGCTATAATTTATATATGTATGGAATGATTTAACAATAAATAGATAATAAGCTATTGTTTGAAATATTAAATTTATCTCATAGTTAACTTTTATTATTCAGAAATAATCTAAATATTTTGTGGCTAAAGTCAAGAATTTGGGAGGAAATATATAAATAAGAAAAATTTAATCAGATGTACAGTTTTTTTTAGTGTTTGCTTTATGGGTGTAGTGTCTGTTTTGGCTTATAATCTTCTTATTGAAGAAACTTTTATACGCCTTAAAGATACACAAGTGATTATGAAGCATGATGAATCAGGAGATGAATTTTCAATTATACATACACAATATTGTGTAAATATAATTGTGAATTTGCTTTAAAAACAAACATAAAGTGAAGCTACTTTGTAGAACTACAAATTCTTTCAAATTGTAAAGGTATTTGAATGTTTAAAGCAATGTACATTCTTTGGGGATTATAATATATTTCTTGTTAAGCTTGTTTTCGATGTATATAATGTGTAACATTGATAAGATCTTTTTTCAATGTTTGGTAAAATAATTACATTATCGTATGTTGTATTTTTTGTTGCTTTATAGAATCCCTTCTTCTCTTATCTATTAATCATCCTATTACTGAAAATAAATCTATGACTACAAACGAGAGTTCCTTTTATTATAATATCTGACTATTCATATGAAAGATGGTGATATAGGAAAAGAAGGAATCAAAATTGAAGCGTCTCATTACTATTGCAGCAAATGCAACTGCTACGACTTCCAATGGTCAAAGTGTTGATTTTGAAAAGGAATTCAATTGTGATTTTGGAATAGAGGCCAATATTATTGATTCATTACAAAGGTCTAACACTATATCCAATAAAATACTATTTAAGATAATGGAGAATATCATCAAATAATATAATTAGATAATAGGTGAGAACATATTCTAGAAAACAAAGTGGCAAGTTAGAGCCTTGACTCCAAAACAAAATATTATGAGATATGGGGAGAGTCATAGAGATCCAAGTGATTACTATACTTTTTAAGTGATGAAGAGAATCATAGACCCAAAAAATAAGTCATATATCATATATGAAATAGTTCCATTATCTTTTTTTAGATAATGGAACTATTATTATAAAATAAACTATAAATTTCAAAAACTTTTACATGTTGTTACGATAACAGCAATTGTTGTTATGGTGATGCAAAGTATTCAGATAACACCATATGCCACCAACCATAAGAGTTAAACTAAAAATAGCTGCGGCAACTAGAATAAAGTAAATAATACCTAATGCTCCACTCACAATGGTAAGAAAAAATCCCAAGATTGTTAGCAGTGCTGCACCAATTGTAGCCAGCTGACTACAGTCGTTATAAGCATCATAAATTCCATTTTGACCTAATATAGCAAAACCTATAAATATACTAATTAGCCCTATTAAACCAACTGCTATAACAATAATAGGAAAGAATTCTTCATAAAATAACTCGCCAAGATTGGTAAGGGTTAAAAAAGCAACAAATGCTAATATGAGTGCTATAATAATGACAATACAACTATTTTTTGAATATGATTTCATTTAAAAACCTCCTTTCATTATAAAATATGAAAAAAGGTTAATCTTGTATGGTTTATCTATTCAGGTTTTGTCTTTTTTGCTTCGAGCCATAACATATGTAAGACTTCAATAAGCATTTTTCTCACTTTAGAATCTAATAAAGTTAATTCTTTAATTGCACCTAAAATATGTTTATAAGAAATATGTGATAAATCAGAAAAAGTATAGAGATTTAATGTGTCAAATAACTTAAACATAGAATCAACAAAAAGATGTTTATCTTCATTACTTAACTTTTCTAAGAAAAGTAACACTTTAATAGCGAAATTTACACTTTCACAAGACAATTCATCTTCAACAAAATGATAAGGTCCGACTTCCCATGAAAAACCATTATGTTGTAGCATACCTGTATAGTGACTATGAACAACATGATAATTCTCTTCATGACCTAACACAATGCCAAAAAAAGAATAGTGAGGTATATAACTCTGAATAATAGGTAACATATTCTTATATTCAGAAGATAACATGATCTCATCTTGAAAACCAGGTCCATCATAATTATAGATTTGAATAATACGTTTTTGAATTTCTGAATCTATAAAGCAGCCGGCATACATAGCGAGATTACCACCTTTAGAATGACCAGTTAAATAAATAGGTCTTTGCTTTTTGTATTGAAAGTGTTTCTTAAGTCGTTGAAAAAAGGATGGGGCCAAATATTTATTTTTGAGTGAATCAAGCAAAGAATAAGAATAAGAAAAATCAGAGATATATTTTAAATATTCAACAGATGATAATTGTGCAGGTACTACATTCTCACATAACATTAAAAAATCTTCATGCCAACCTACAAGAGAATCATCAGTTCCACGATAAACAACAACCATATCCTGATTTTCTAATATCAATGTCATTGCAGAGAATTGTTTGATAAGTTCTTTATCTATATCATTCACAAAGCTTATCATTTGAATATTCTGATAACGATAAGATTTAGCCATTTTTTCAAATAATGTGTAAGATTCTCTAATTGTTGGATTTAGTGGCATATTGGTATTCTTATAAAAATCATTGTATGCAAGAAATGCATCATGAATTGTTATGATATGGTCATAATCTAATTGAATAATTTCATCTAAGTTAATATAAGAAAGTTCACTAAAAATCAAGAAGTCTATTTCATTATATGGAAAGTCAATAGGAGATAAATCACCTCGTAAATCAACATAATCATAAATTGTATTTTTCATGTGAGTCCCTCCTTTTATAATTTTAACCATTCTACATGATTTCATTAAAAAAATCAACATTCATATTTTCTTCATCTCTGTGTGAAATTGTCAAAAGAAAAAGATAATTTGCTAAAATTATAGAAATATGATAATCTATCAAATGAGGAAGTGAAAAAATGAAAGCGTTTGATAACAAATATTTAAAAAGAATAGTTTTTAGTATTCAAATGATATCAATGATTTTATTAATAGTAATGGCATATAGTGTACAGTTAATACCAATGAAATATTTAATAGGTGTTGGTGTATTCTTTGTTGCTTTGCTTGTAGGTGAATATTTTTTAATATTTTATAAAAAAGAAAAAAGCAAAAGGTCTTTAATAACGCAAATTCTAAGTATTATATTAAGTTGTGGTTTAATGGTTGGTTCTTTTTATTTTTATAAAGCAGGAAGAACTGTTAATTTAATGACAGAAAATAAATTTCAAACAAGAGCTTTTTCAGTCATTGTTTTAAAGAATTCTGAAATAAAAAATGAAACACAACTACCAAAACATCAAGTAGGGTATATCTCATCAATTGGAACAGAAAATATGTCTTATGCAGTTGCTGAAATTCAGAAGAATGTTGGTAATATTAATTTGAAAGATAATAAAGATTTTAAATCATTATTATCAGCTTTATATAATAAAAATGTTGATGCTATTCTTTTAGATGAAGCATTTAGAAGTTTAGTAGAACAAGAAAAAGATACATTTAGTGATGATACACGTGTTATTTATCAGGTCACAAAAGATGAAGAAGCAGTTAGTTCAAAGAGTGTTGATGTGACGCAAAAACCATTCTTAGTGTTTATTAGTGGTATTGATGAATATGGTGATTTATCAACAGTTTCAAGAAGTGATGTCAATATGCTAGTAGGGGTCAATCCCAATACGAAACAGATTTTATTGATCAGTATTCCTAGAGATACATATTTTCCACTACATACAAGTAAGGGAATGGATAAGTTTACACATGCGGGTATTTATGGTTTACAAGAAAGTGTCAATACTTTACAAGATTTAGTAAATGAGGACATCAACTATTATGCTAGAATGAATTTTACTTCATTTATTGAGATAGTTGATGCATTAGGTGGAGTCACAGTTCATGCTTCACAAGATTTTACGACAAAGATAGGGAAATATGAAATTAAAAAAGGAGAAAACAATTTAAATGCAAAGCAAGCTTTAGCATTTGTTAGAGAAAGAAAATCTTTTATTGATGGAGACTTTGAAAGAGGACGTAATCAACAAAGAATGATTTCAGCGATTGTGAAGAAAATTGGTTCACCAGCTATTTTAACTTCATTCTCTTCTGTACTTGATACAGTAAGTCAAAGTGTTGAAACGAATTTCTCATCAAGTGAAATTAATGCATTAGTGCAGATGCAATTAGCAGATATGCCAGCATGGGATATTCAATCTTATCAAATTGAAGGAACGCCAGATAGTTTGCCTTGCTATTCTTTAGGTGGAGTGAGTGCTTCAGTTGTCGTTCCATCTGATTTGTCAATTCAACAAACAACAAATTATATTGATCAGTTAATGGCAGGAGAAAAGATTCAAACAGAAACTGGTGATTTGGATCAGTAGGAAAGGGAATTATATGAAAGAAACTTTATTACTATATCATGTTGCTGATGATGTTCAAAAAGATATAAAGAATATAGCTGAACAATTACATATTCAAATACAATATCTTGATGAATCTCAATTACATGAAACAATGGGGCATATTTTAAATATTGATGGATTTGAAAAATCTGAAGTACAGAATATTTCTGGTGATTTTCAACAAGAGTTTGTTTTTTTTGCAGGAATGAGTGATAAACAGTTAGATATTATATTACAGTTATTTAGGATGCAGGGGATACCTAAAATTCCATATAAAGCCATGTTAACTGAGCATAATGTTCATTATAAATTTTATCAACTTTATTTAAGTGTGGCTGATGAATATCAACAGATGTCACAAATCAATAATTAGAGAATCTAAAGGATTCTCTTTTTTTACTAAAAAATCCTAAGCTCCAGCGGACTTAGGATCACAAGTTAAATTCATTTGTAAGTTTCTTAATGTCTCAGTATCTTTCTTACTTAAGATAACTGTTGAATGAATTTCACAGTCTTTTAATAATGGTAAGACTTCTAGACATTGTTTTGCATTTGGTTGTGATGAAGATGCTATTGTTAATGTCAAGAGAACTTCATCAATGTCTAATAAAGGATTAGCAATATTTAAATAATTATTTTTTAATGATAAAATAGATTGTAACATATCTGGTGATATTAATTCTATTTCTTGATCAATACCAGCTAAATATTTTAAAGCATTTAATAATGCTGCACTTGACGCTCTTAACAAAGAAGAGGTTTTTCCAGAAATCAAATGACCATCATTCAATTCGATTGCACATGCAGGAACTTGTCTTGCTTCTGCAATTTCTTTTGCAAAGATTGCACATTTTCTATTTTTAGCATCGACATTTGCCTGTGATAATAACATTTGCATTTTTTCAAGTGATTTGGTATTGATTTTTCCCATTAAATAATCAACTTCAGCATGATAATAGCGTCTAACAATTTCGCGACAGCTTGCATCTTTAGCTGCTTCATTATCAATAATTGCATAACCAGCCATATTTACACCCATATCAGTTGGTGAAGCATATGGAGATTCACCAAAGATTTTATTAAACATTGCATTTAAGACTGGGAATATTTCAATATCACGATTATAATTGACTGTTGTTTCATTATATTTTTCAAGGTGGAAAGGATCAATCATATTGACATCGTTTAAGTCAATTGTGGCAGCTTCATAGGCTAAATTTACAGGATGTTTTAAAGGAAGATTCCAAATTGGGAATGTTTCAAACTTTGCATAACCTGCATTCACACCATGTAAGTGTTCATGATACAATTGAGATAAGCAAGTTGCCATCTTTCCTGATCCAGGACCTGGTGCAGTGACAACAACTAATGGTTTTGAAGTTTCTATGTAATCGTTTTTACCAAATCCATCTTGAGAGATAATATGATTGACATCATGAGGATATCCTTCAATAGGATAGTGAATAAAGACCTTTACACCTCTATTTTCTAATTTGGCTTTAAATGTATCAGCAGCGTTTTGATGGCGATATTGTGTAATTGCTACGCTTCCAACATAAAGACCAACACGATGATATTCATCAATTAATCTTAAAACTTCATCATCATAAGATATACCTAAATCACTTCTTACTTTATGTCTTTCTAAATCTTTTGCACAAACAGCAATAATGACTTCCACTTTGTCTTTGAAAGTCAATAACATTTTTAATTTACTATCTGGTTCAAATCCAGGGAGAACTCGTGATGCATGATTATCATCAAAAAGTTTTCCACCAAATTCCAAGTAAAGTTTATTATCAAACTGATCAATTCTTTCTTGGATATGTTTTGATTGTAATTCTACATATAATTCATTACTAAACGCCTTTTTCATTCTCTTTCACTCCTAGATTTCATTATATAGAAAATAGGGTGAAGTTAAAGAAAATAATAAGAATTTGTCAAAATAATAAATATTATTCGTGTATAAATTGTATATTCTTAAGAGAAGATGTTATAATGAATAAGGTGATAAAATATGAATGAAAAATTATATGAATTTGATGCTGAGATACAAAAAGTTCCAGATATTGATGGGGCATATATTATCTTTCCATATGATGTTCGTGAAGAATTTCAAAAAGGACGTGTCAAAGTCAAAGCAACATTTGATGGTGTTGAGTACAATGGCAGTTTGGTGAGAATGAAAACCCCTTATCATATTCTTGGTTTAAGAAAAGATATAAGAGCATTAATAGGGAAGCAACCAGGCGATACAGTTCATGTGACAATACAAGAGAGAACTGAATTGTCAGGAAAATAGAAAGGTTTGTGATAAATGTCACAGTGCTCATGATGTATTTAAGGTTAAAATCATGCAAATAATCATCATAAGAGTGAATATGGGATTATGAGGATGTGAGTTAATGTTAAGAATGATAGATAGTTTTATGAAGAAGATTGTTGAGATGACTGAAAATCATCTCTTTTTTTGTTTGTTGATGTGGTCTTGAACTGCTATTTATAATGATTTGAAAGTTTTATTGATTATTTGATACTGTATAATTTCTTCTGAGATAATTATCAGTTTATTAAAGTTGGTTTCATATCTTGATTTATCTTCAATTATTAAAGAAAATATTTACTTTTTTCTCAGAGAACTTATGATATTGATAAAGAGTTTTCATATGTTTAAAAGATATAAAGATGTTTTTTTTAATAGGTATTTGATTTATGACAATTATCATTAGAATATAAATTGTAAATGAACAAAAGGAGAAATTTATGATAGCAATATCAACATTATTATGGTTTTATTATGATTTATTTCTAGAGTTAAAGAACTTATTACAGTAGTGCAAAAAGATGGTACAAATAGTATTGTCTTTGATGTTTTATTTCCAATACTCATATTTCACATTTTTGTGAAGATCGAAATGTTGCATATGCCAGTAATACTGTGATATTTGATTTGATAGGAACACTGATTGTTTATGCGTGTATTGTAATATGGATTAGATAGACAATTTCATAACTATACAAACAAAAAGATCTAGATATCAATTCTAGATCTTTTTAATAAGTCTCAAATTCTTGGCGTAATGTTTTAATAAAGTATTCTGCTGCACGAGAAAATAGATGATATTTTTTCCAGACAAGCGTCAATCCAACTTGTAACTTAGGCTCAAGTGGTTTGAAACATAATGGACTATGACCAGTTGTATTGATTAATCTATCTAAGGTTAAGGCATAACCATTACCTTCTTCAACTAATAATGAAGCATTATATATAAGATTGTATGTTGCAACAATATTTAATTTATCATAACTGTACTCCATCCAACCAGAGATTTCATTTTGAAACATAACTTGGTCTGAACAAATCAATGGAAGATCTTTGATATCATCTGGAAGAATGCTTTCTTTATTTGCAAGTGGACTGTCTTTTCGCATAAGGAGTCCCCAAGTATCGCATGATGGTAGTTTAATAAAGTCATATTTAGATATATCAGCAGGTTCTACAAATATTCCAAAATCAAGCAATCCTTTTTCTATTTTATCTGCAACATCTTGTGAGTTGCCACTAAAAATATGAAACTTAATATTTGGATAGACTTCACAGCATTTATGCATAACCTTTGCGATTAAGCGCATACCATCGGTTTCACCTGCTCCAATATAAATGTCACCCGAAAGAGAGGCGTCAGAAAGCATAATATCACTTTCGGTTTTTTCAACCAGAGTGACAATTTCTTCTGCTCTTTGTCGTAACAACATGCCATCATCAGTCAGTGTGATTTTCCGATTGCCACGAATAAATAATTGTTTGCCTAATTCTTCTTCCAGTTCTTTCATTTGTCTAGATAATGTTGGTTGAGTCATATGCAGGCGTTCAGCAGCACCTAAAATTGTTTCTTCTCTTGCGATAGCTAAAAAATATTGTAAAACTCTTAATTCCATAATCCTTCACCTCATTTTTATTATAATGATTTCAGATATGCTCTTCAAGTATACATTACCATTTGATATAGGTATTTGATATTTGATATATCTTGTCTTAAAATAATTTATGAGGAGTGATAATCATGAAAATTCAATTTTTAAAGGAGAACATTGAACAAAATTTACAAGATGCTGGATGTGATAAGAATCAAATAAAAAGATTTCTAGAGATTCGCCAAAATAGTGATATTGATAAACAAGTTTTATTTTTAAAATGTCAAAGATGTAAACTTATGGAAAAAATGCATCATGTACAAAAAGAAATAGATTGCTTAGATTATTTCATTTTTATGTTAAAGAAGGAGAAGAATGGTGATGGAAAATAAAAATGTTATTGTTATTTCAACAAGTTTAAGAAAGGGTGGGAATTCTGATTTATTAGCAGATGCATTTGTGAAAGGGGCGATGGAAAAAGGAAATCATGTTGAAAAGATATCTCTAGTCTCTCAAGATATTCATTTTTGTAAGGGATGTCTTGTATGTCAAAAAGGAACTGAATGCATCATCAAAGATGATGCAAATGAGATTATCCATAAGATAAAAGATGCTGATGTTATTGTTTTTGCAACACCAGTTTATTTCTATGAAATGAGTGGTCAAATGAAAACATTATTAGATAGAACAAATCCATTGTTTATTGATGATTATCATTTTAGAGATGTTTACTTATTGGCAACTTGTGCTGATGAAAATGAAAAATCAATTGACAATCTTATTCATGGTTTATATGGTTGGATAGACTGTTTTGAACATTCAAGTCTTAGAGGTGTTATTAAAGGGGTGGGAATTGATCAATATGGTGATGTTAACAATCATCATGATATTTTGGAACAAGCTTATGAAATGGGAAAAAATATTGAGAACAGAGGAAATCCATGAAGAGGTAAAAAAATCATTGTAGAATTAAATGAATCTTAAATAGAAAGGGGGGGTGATATCAATGAAAAAAATTATGATTCTCATCAGTTTGATTATGATTCTTATAGGCTGTCATAACGTAAATCTTAAAATCTTAAATTGTCAAAAAAAAGATTCTAAAATTGTCAATGATCAATTCAAAACAAATCAAGGAGAGCAACAAGTGAAGACTATAACAATGATTATTAATAATCAAGAATGGCAAGTCAATCTTTATCAAAATGATACAGTTGAAAGCCTAATCAATAGATTACCATTAACCATTCAAATGAAAGAATTACATGGAAATGAGAAGTATCATTATCTTGATTTTCAACTGCCAATTATGAGCGAATCAATTGATCAAATTGAAACAGGAGATCTTATGCTTTTTGGGAATAATTGTCTTGTTTTATTCTATGAAAGTTTTTCCACCCCTTATCAATATACTAAGATAGGATATATTGATAATCTGAAAAATATAAAAAATTTAGTTGGAAGCAAGGATGTGAAAGTCACATTTCAAGTTAATAAATAAGGAGGAAATGATTATGGAATTCGTGAAACAAAAATATTTAAGTGGAGAAAGAGCTCTATTTCAAAGTAATGGAGTTAGAATTGAAGATTCTATTTTTGCTGATGGGGAATCACCATTAAAAGAAAGTCAAAATATAGACATTAATCAAAGTATTTTTAAATGGAAATATCCATTATGGTATTGTCAAAATGTAGTTGTTACAAATTCTACTTTTTTAGAAACAGCACGTTCAGGAATTTGGTATACACATCATATTGATATGAGAGAGTGTATCATTGAGGCGCCTAAAACTTTTAGACGTGCAAGTGATATTACATTAAAAAATGTAGATATGCCATTTGCACAAGAATCATTTTGGAATTGTCATGATATAAGATTAAATAAAGTCAGTGCAAGAGGTGATTATTTTGGAATGAGTAGTGAAAATATCATTATTGATGATTTGCATTTAACAGGAAATTATTGTTTTGATGGAGCTAAAAATATTGAAGTTCATAATGCAAAGTTAATTTCTAAGGATGCTTTTTGGAATTGTGAGAATGTTATTGTCTATGATTCAACAATTATTGGAGAATACTTGGCATGGAATTCTAAAAATATAACTTTTATCAATTGTACAATTGAAAGT
>NZ_CFJNYH010000060.1:0-14561 GCF_984815275.1 Coprobacillus sp. | reverse complement strand
TGATTATTATAACAGTTGTATTCACTTTAGCAGTCCTTTATTTTATACAAATCTCTCGTGTTGTTGGTGCTTCAATGGAACCAACTTATCATAATGGTAATATTATTCTTGTAGATAAAGTCTTTTATAAGAAAGGACAGCCTTCTTATAATGATATTGTTGTTGTGGCATATCATGTGAGTCCTGGAGAAGATCAAATTATTAAAAGAATTATAGGATTACCAGGTGATCATATTGAAATGAAAGACAATAAACTTTATCGTAATGGAGAATTATTGAATGAAGACTATATCAAGGAAGCGATGGTAGGCAATGAAGATTTTGCCTATGATATACCAGAAGGAAAAGTCTTTGTTATGGGAGATAACCGTAATAATAGTATAGATTCACGAATGATTGGATATATTGATTTTGATGATCAGGTTGTTGGTCGTGTGTTTTTTAAGGTCTTTTGATAAGACCTTTTTATTTTGGAGGAGAAAAAATGAAAATCAGATATGATCGTTTGATAACTGTCGGAGTTATTGTCAGCATTATTATTGGCTTGTTTATATATTTGATGTCGCATAAAGTTCATGATGAAGAATATAATGGAAAGATAGAAACATATGTTGCAAGTTATCGTCAGAATGACAAAATCTATACCTTTGATTTGAAAGCATTTCAAAAAGATGATATATGGTATGCATCATTAAATGATATGTATAATATGGTTGTGATTATGGATAAGAATGCTCGTGTCTATATTGATCAAAATAAGCACACTTTAACATATCAATTGAGCGACAGCGACTATCATTTTGATTATGGTCGAGGAAGGATTGTATACAATAATGATAGTATAGATTTAAGAAAGAATAGTCATGATATTTATATTTCTCATAAAAATGTATATGTATCTGTCTATTTTATAGAAAAAATAGTATTAAAAAATGAAAAAAAGATAAATTTTAAAAATAAAAACGCTATCATTGAATAAATTTTACGTTTTTAGTAGTCAAGGAGAACTTTTTTTGATAGAATGTATGATAATCAAAAGGGATATAGATTGATATATCTAAAGGAAGGGTGGAATTATGGCGTATAAATTTAATGTCACAAGAGGTAATGCTATTTTAAATTTCTCAGAAGAGTTTTGTCAAAGTCGCTGTCAATTGATAGAAAGTGAATCTTTTGCAAAAGTCTTAGAAAAATATATTAGGAATATAAAAAGAAAAGATACAACTATTTATGTATATCTTCATAGTATTCAAGAAGATGATGTTGATTTGTTAGAAAACTTAAGAGGAATCTTTAAATTATTATTAGTTATGTCTGTTGATGAAGTTTGCAGTATTCGTCCAGAAGCTCAAAAATATTTTAAAGATAATGATATGTTCATTGCACTTGTTGAAGATATTTACTTATTCTGGAGACGTCTTCAAAGATATGCAGTTGTTTTTAATGAAACGAAACGTGCTGGTTATCAAAATGTTCAATTTGCTGATGCCCAAAATGAATTTGAAGAATTGGTTTTGGAAGTCTATCGTACCATCGAAAGAGCACTTGGTAAAAAAGATAAAGTTATGCGTCAAATTACAGCAGGGGTGAATGCTGGATTAACTGTGACACATATGCGACCATTTTTACCATATGAATATCGTAATTTAGATGAAATCCCATTTATTGAATCTGTGGTTATTCATCCACCATTTATTGCTTATTCTAAACGTAATAAAAGAGATGGTGTTTTTCCTGAGATGAAAACAAATCCAATAGAAGATAAGAAATTTGATTCAGATTCATGGTTCTGTTATCCTGCCAAGGTTGGAGATTTATTATGTTTTATTTATTTTAATGTCAAATTTATGGCACAAGGTGTTACATTGTGTAATTTATTTGATTTAGCAGATGAATCTGAATATAGAAATAGAAAACCAGATTTGATCTATGTCTATGGTTATGAGGATGGGAAGGATAATCAGGCATTCTACCAAGATGAAACAAATGATATGATTGTTGCTTTATTATCAGCAAATGATGATTTTGATTATTTTGGTTATATGAAAAAAATGGTTTTAACTTTGCATAATGTCCAAAAAATCAATCATAGAGAATTACCAATTCATGGAGCAATGGTGAAAATGACTCTCCATAATGGAGAAACAAAGAATATTGTTGTTATGGGAGATAGTGGTGCTGGAAAGAGTGAAACTATTGAACAGATTAAAGTTTATGGGGCTGCATATATTACTGATTTGAAGACAATCTATGATGATATGGGAGTTCTTTCATTAGATGAAAAAGGACAAGTAAAAACATCTGGAACAGAAATTGGGGCTTTTGTTCGTTTAGATGATTTAGATGCTGGATATAGCTTTAAGGAATTGGATAGATCTGTATTTATGAATCCTGATAAAGTGAATGCTCGTATTGTTATTCCTATTACAGACTATAAAGATGTTGTAGCTAAACATGATGTTGATATGTTCTTATATGCTAACAACTATGAAGATAAAGATGAAGCATTAAGTTTCTTTGAAAATGCTGATGATGCTTTAGAAGTCTTTAGAGCTGGTGCACGTATGGCAAAAGGAACAACAACAGAAATGGGAATTGTAGAAAGTTATTTTGCAAATCCATTCGGTCCTGTTCAAAGAAGAGATCAAACTGAGCCTATTTTACAAGATTATTTTAAAAGAATGTTTAAACAAGGTGTTAAAGTTGGTCAATTACGTACTAGACTTGGAATTAAAGGAAATGAGCATGAAGGTCCTAAAGCTGCTGCTATTGAAATTTTAAAATATGTAACAGGTGAAACTGAATTAAAAGAACTTCCTGCTGAAGAATAAAAAACTCTCATTATGAGAGTTTTCTTTATGCAAAAATACAGATAATTTGAATTGTAATAAAAATTGATATGAATATAAATTCTTGGTAGTATTTATATATAATGGCTAAATAGAGTGCATAGAAGAATAGAGGAAGACTTATAAAACAAGTAGGAAAAAGAATACCAACCCACCAAGGAAAGCTTCCAAAACTTGTAGATATACTTATGCATTGAATAGTCATAATAATAATCATGAATAAAAATAATGAATAGAAAATGATTTTATGTTTTTTCATATCTTATTTCCGATGATTTCTATAAATGAGAAAGAATGAGAATAATAATCCAATAATGCATGAAAATAAGCACAATCTAGCTGGTGTTATAATAATAGCAGAGCCTGCAAAGTCTTGAGTGATATTGGGCAAAAAGAAGGATAGTACTAAAAATGAGACTGAATATATATGGTGGATATGATTTCTTTTGAATATGTTTGATTTGTAATCATTCCTCATATGACATATGAAAGTATTGATACATTTTTTTTCTTTTCTTAACATTTTTAATCTTTCTCCAAATTCTATAGAAATCTCCTTTCATTGTTATTATCTAACATGTTCATATCTTTGTCTATATCATTATTGTAACATATCTGTAGTCATTCGTTTACAAAATAAAAAAGTTCACTTTTGTGAACTTCTTTAATAAATACCTTGTGAAATCATGGCAGCAACAACTTTTTCAAAACCAGCAATATTTGCTCCTTTGATTAAATCGTATCCTAAACCATATTTTTCAGCTGCCGCAACAGAAGAATTATGAATATCAATCATGATTTGGTGTAATTTCGCATCTACTTCTTCTTTTGTCCAACTATATCTCATTGAGTTTTGTGCCATTTCTAATGCTGAAACAGCAACTCCACCAGCATTTGCTGCTTTTGCAGGTCCTAAAATTCCTTTGTTTTCAAGGAAATAAGTAATGGCTTCAGGAGTTGTTGGCATATTTGCTCCTTCAATAATATATTTGACTCCATTAGCAACCAATTGCTTCACTTCGTCAAGTCCAATTTCATTTTGAGTTGCACAAGGGAAAGCCATATCAACTTTTAATCCCCATGGTTTTTCACCAGCATGAAATTCGCATCCGAATTTCTCTGCATAATCTTTTAGTTTGACGTTGTTGTGACTTCTGATTTGAACCAAGAACTCAATTTTTTCATCAGTTACAATTCCATCAGGATCATAAACGTAACCATCTCTACCTGAAATAGAAACAACTTTTGCTCCATACTCTCTTGCTTTTAAACAAACACCCCAAGCAACATTTCCATAACCTGAACAGGCAATTGTTTTTCCTTCATAAGAGTCATCAAAGTGACTTAATACTTCTTTACCATAATATACAGCACCAAATCCTGTAGCTTCTGGTCTAATTAAAGAACCACCATAAGGCATTGGTTTTCCAGTAAGAACACCATTTTCAAATGCTCCTCTGATTCGTTTATACTGTCCATACATATATCCAATTTCTCTAGCACCAGTACCAATATCCCCAGCTGGTACATCAACATCAGGTCCAATATGACGATATAATTCAGTCATAAATGATTGACAGAAACGCATAATTTCTGCATCTGATTTTCCTTGTGGATCAAAATCAGAACCACCTTTACCACCACCAATTGGTAAAGTTGTTAATGAGTTTTTAAAAATTTGTTCAAACCCCAAGAATTTAATAATACCTAAGTTAACAGATGGGTGTAATCTTAATCCGCCTTTATAAGGTCCAATAGCACTTGAGAATTGTACACGGTAACCTCTATTGACTTGCACCTTTCCTTTATCATCCTGCCATGGGACTTTAAACATTAAAGTTCTCTCTGGTTCAACGAGTCTTTCAAGAATAGCCATATCTTCATACTCAGGATGAGCAAGAATAACAGGTTCTAAGCTTTCAAGAACTTCTTCAACAGCTTGAATGAACTCTGGTTGATCTGCATTTTTAGTTTTCACTTCATCTAATACTTTTTCAATATATTTCATAGTATGAATCCTCCTTTTTTCCTATTATATACAAAAATAAATAAAAAACAAACATTTTAATAAAAAATTATTATTTTTTTTTAGAATTCCATAAAATAAGATAATCATTTTGTTTTAAGAAGAAATATGATAAACTATGAATGGTGATAAAAATGAATAAAAAATTTAAAGAATATAGAATGTTTCTGGTTTGTTTCGTTATTTTTATAGCTTTTTTAGGTGTTGCTGTTTATTGTGGGTTAGAGGACCATAGAACACAAATGATAGGAGCTCTTATGTTATCTTTAATAGCGTTATTTTTGTTATTATTAAGATATAAGATGGTATTATTTGATGATGTTATGATGATTTATGAATGGAAAGTGGCTGCCATGCTTCCAACTATGATTGAATATAAAGATATCCAATTTGTTGAAAAAAAATCACAGCATCATGTAGTGATTAAACATACACATATTAGTCATATCTATGTATTTAATAGTGATCTTTTTATATCTACATATAAATCTTTGAAAAATCATGACTCTCACTGAGAGTTTCTTTTGATTGGAGGAAAAGAATATGAAAATGCATGATGAATGTTTACCTTGTTTGGTCAATCAGGTTGTTAGGGTTGCTAAGATGACAGAAGCAACTCATACAAATAGACTTTATCAAAGAGTTTTTCAATATTTGAGTCAGTTAGATTTTACGGAGTCAAATCCAGAAATTATTGGTGCAACTTTTCGTTTATTGAAAGAACATATTGGTAATGATGATCCCTATAATCAATTGAGACAGTATTATAATCAATTGTTTCTTAAAGAACAGAGTTTTTTTGAACAAAAAATAGATAGTTCTTATAATCCTTTGATAGAAGCAATGAAGTATGCAATTATAGGCAATATTATAGATTTTAATCCTATGCATAATCAAAATGTAGAAGACATTATGAAGTGGTTTGAAAAGATAGATACATATCAATTCACTATTGATGATAGCGAACAATGTATATGTGATTTAAAAAAAGCTAAAATGTTATTATATTTAGGAGATAACTGTGGTGAAATTTGTTTGGATTTATTACTTATTAAAAAGATAAAAGAGCTTAATCCTCAACTTCATATTTATTTTGGGGTCAGAGGATCAGCCGTTGTAAATGATTCTATAGAAGAAGATGCTTATTTTGTAGGAATGGATAAATATGCAGATATTATCAGTAATGGTGATGATTCTTTAGGCACAATTTTACCAAGAACGAGTTTGGAATTTCAACAGATTTATCATCAAGCTGATGTAGTCATATGCAAGGGTCAGGCAAATTATGAAAGTTTAAGTGAAGATTTAAAACAAAGTCTTTATTTCTTGTTGATGGTGAAATGTGATGTCATTGCTAAGGATATTGGCGTTAAACAAAAATCACTTGTATGTCTTAAGAGCAGACAGAAAAACACAAAGTTTTGAGATATCAAGAGATATTCAAAAAAGAATAGGAACTTTTTCAAAAAAGTTCTTTTTTTATTGTATAAAATGTGTTAGAATAGTAAAAAATGAGGTGATATTTATGAAAAACACAATTTTATATTCAAAATTTCATCACCATCATTGGAACAACTAGGGTTATATCTAAAAGAATAGATACAACCCATTTTGTGTATATAAAATTTGGTTGTATCTGATGGCTTAGAGGTTTATATGGCGAGTCATTAAGACTCGTCATTTTTTTATAAGAGAGGGGATAAAAAATGGAAGAATATAAATATTTGATACCAGAAGAAAGTATAGATGCAATTATGAATAATGTATCTACATTACGTAAGATTGAAAATGATTTAAGAAGAGTATTTGTTGAGCATGATTATTTAGAAGTCTTGATGCCTTCTTTTGAATATGTTGATTTATATAATGCTTTAGATAGTGGAATTGAAGAGGAAAAAATGTTTCAATATATTAATTTTGAAGGAAAAAGAGTTGCTTTAAGGACTGACTTCACTATTCCTTTGGCACGATTATATAGTAGTCAAAAAGAAATAGGAGTTAAGAGATATTGTTATTTTGGAAATGTCTATCGTAAAGAAAAACGTCATAAAGGAAGAAGCAGTGAGTTTTTTCAGGCTGGAATAGAGTTATTAGGACAAGCTGGATTTGCAGGTGATATAGAATGTTTGCATATTATTCAAGAGACATTATCTTATTTAGGATTAAAAGATATAAAGATTGAAATGAGTTCAGCTAAATTCTATAAAAGACTATGCGAATTGGTTGATGATACTTCTTTTGTTGATATTTTAAAGAAGAGAGATTTATCTTCTATGAAAATATTAATAGATAGAAAAGGTATTCAAAGTCCTCTTAAAGATTTGCTTATTCAGTTGCCAAGATGCTTTGGAGATATAGCAATGTTAAATCAAATGATTATGATGATACAAGATCAACAATTAAAAGATGCTTTACTTGAACTTAGAGATCTTTATGACAAGTTAGAGAAAAAAGAGTTCTTTAGTTTTGATTTAGCAATGACTCCTAGTATGAAATATTATACAGGTATTATCATTAAAGGTTATTCTCCATATAGTGCAGATACAATTATAAATGGTGGTAGATATGATAAATTGATGGATCATTTTCATAAAGTTGTTCCAGCTATTGGATTTAGTTATGATTTGAGTCATATCTTAAAGGCACTTGAAAAGGAGGAAGAAAACAATGCTTAAGATTGCTATTACAAAGGGGCGTATCGAAAAACAGGTTTGTCAATTGTTAGCTAAGCAAGGTTTTGATATGGAGCCTATTTTTCACAAAGACAGAGAATTATTAATTGAAACTCAAGATGGATTATCAATGATTTTTGCTAAAGCCAATGATGTTTTAACTTTTTTAGAACACGGTATTGTTGATGTAGGTTTTGTTGGTCAAGATACTTTAGATGATAGTGATTTTCATGATTATTATGATATGTTAGATTTAGCAATTGGGAAGTGCTATTTTGCAGTTGCTGCTTATCCAGAATATAGAAATAAAGAATTCAAAAGAAGGAAGAGAATTTCTTCTAAATATACGAAAGTTGCTAAAGATTATTTTACATCTAAGCAAGAGGATGTTGAAATTATTAAACTTGAGGGATCTGTTGAATTAGGACCAGTTGTAGGATTAAGTGATGCTATTGTTGATATTGTTGAAACAGGTTCAACACTTAAGGCTAATGGATTAGAAGTGATAGAAAAGATTAGTGATATTTCAACAAAGATGATTGTGAATAAAGTAAGTTTGAAATTTAAAAAAGACCAAATATTTAATTTGATTGATGCATTGAAGGGAGAAGATGAGAATGTTAAAAGTATTAGATTTTAAGGGGAATTTTGATGATATTGCTGTGAAATTTTCATCACGTAAAGCAGATATCTCGAAACAGGTGAATGATTCTGTAAATGATATTCTTGAAGATGTCAAGAAGAATGGTGATAAAGCTTTAATGAAGTATTGTCGTAAATTTGATGGCTTTATGATTGATAATCCTAAAGATTTTGTTGTGACAAAGCAGGAGATTTTAGATGGGGTTTCAGAAGTTGGTAAAGATTTTATGCGTATTTTGGAACGCACAAAACAACAGATTACAGAGTTTCATAAAAATCAAGTTGATAAATCATGGTCAATGTATAAGGGTAATGGAGTCATGATGGGACAACTTGTACGTGGACTTGAAAAAGTCGCCTTATATGTACCTGGTGGAACAGCAACTTATCCATCAACTGTTTTAATGAATGCTGTTCCAGCGAAACTAGCCGGTGTTAAAAATTTGATTATTATCACCCCTGTAAAAGCTGATGGGAAAGTGAATCCAACAATTCTAGCAGCAGCTTATGTCTGTGGTATTGATACAATTTATAAAGTTGGTGGTGCTCAAGCCATAGCAGGTGTTGCAATGGGAACAAACACTTTACCTAAGGTTGATAAAATTGTTGGACCAGGAAATATCTATGTTGCAACTGCAAAGAAGAATTGCTATGGAATGGTTGATATTGATATGGTTGCAGGACCTAGTGAAATATTAATTGTGGCTGATGAAAAAGCTAATCCTAAATATATTGCTGCTGATTTGATGAGTCAGGCAGAGCACGATAAATTGGCAAGTGCTATTCTTGTTACAACTTCATCTTCTTTGGTGGAAAAAGTGAATCAAGAATTGATACGTCAATTAAGTTATTTATCAAGAACAGATATTATTAAGGAATCAATTGAAAATTATGGAGGAGCTATTATTGTAGAGAGTCTTAAGGAGGCTTTCGAGGTTTCTAATTATTTAGCTCCTGAACATTTAGAAGTATTGGTTGAAAATCCTATGAATACACTCCCTTTGATTCAAAATGCTGGATCTATATTCCTAGGTGAATATACTCCTGAGCCTTTGGGAGATTATATGTCAGGAACAAACCATGTTCTTCCAACAGGTGGCACAGCAAAATTTTATAGTGCTTTGGGAGTTTATGACTTTGTAAAATATTCATCTTATAGTTATTATCCCAAAGCAGTTTTAGAGACATTTCAAGATGATGTTATAAAGTTTGCAAAATTGGAAGGATTGGATGCTCATGCAAATAGTGTTGCAGTGAGATTCGAGGAGGAATAAAATGCGTACAAGTTCAATAATGAGAGAAACAAAAGAAACAAAAATAAGTATGGAATTAAATATAGATGGTAATGGTCAAGCTAATATTGATACTGGTATTGGATTTATGGATCATATGTTTGAACTTCTTGCATTTCACAGTGGGTTTGATATTAAGGTCAGTTGTCAAGGTGATTTAAAGGTCGATAGTCATCATACAGTTGAGGATTTAGGAATTGTTTTGGGACAATGTTTGAAAAATGCTTTAGGAGATAAAAGAGGAATTACTCGTTATGGGCAAATGACGATTCCAATGGATGAAGCTCTTGTCACAACAACTTTAGATTTAAGTGGACGTCCTTATCTTGTTTATCAAGTGACATTACCAATGCTCGTTTTGGGAAACTATGAAACAGAAATGACAAAAGAATTTTTCAAAGCTGTCAGTGATCAGGCGTTAATAACATTGCATATTCATGAAGCTTATGGTGAGAATACACATCATATTATTGAAGCTATTTTTAAGAGTTTTGCACGTGCTTTAAAAACTGCTGTGATGATTGATGAAAAGAATAAGGATATGGTTATTTCATCTAAAGGTCTTTTGTAAAATGCAGGAGGGGGATAAAAGATGGTTGTTATTATTGATTATAATGTAGGGAATCTCAAAAGTGTGCAAAATGCTTTTGAACGTATTGGTGTAGAAACAATCGTGAGTCGTGATCATGCGGTGATACGGCAAGCAAAAGGAATTGTTTTACCAGGTGTTGGTACTTTTCCTGTAGCTATGGACAATTTGAAAAGGTTTGATCTTATGACAATATTAAAGGAAAGAAAAGATGCTGGTATCCCTATTTTGGGTATATGTTTAGGCATGCAGATTCTTTTTGAAAAGGGTATGGAAATTAAAGAATGTAAAGGATTAGGATTTTTAGATGGAGAAATTCGGTTGATGGAAGTAGATGATAAAATTCCTCATATGGGATGGAATGAACTTTGTTTTCATCAAGATCATCCTCTTATTCAAAATATAAAAGAAAAAGATTTTGTTTATTTTGTTCATTCTTATATGGCTTATGTACCTAGTCAGGAACTCATTGCTTATTGTGAGTATGGTGGTGAGAAAATTACAGCAATTGTTGCAAAAGAGAATGTTATGGGGTGTCAATTTCATCCAGAAAAAAGTGGTGAAGTTGGTAAAAAAATATTATTAGCATTTAAGGAGATGATCAAATGATTTTAATACCAGCGATTGATTTAAAAGATGGACAAGCAGTCCGTTTATATAAAGGGGATTATCAACAAAAAACGGTTTATTCTACTTCACCTATTGATATTGCTTTAGAATTTGAAAACATGGGTGCAGATTATTTACATGTGGTAGATTTAGATGGTGCCAAAGATGGTAAAACAACGAATCTCAAAACGATACAAAAGATTAAAGAATCATTATCGATTCCAGTGGAATTGGGTGGTGGCATTAGAGATATGAAGACGGTTGATTTATATTTAAGTCAGATTGGAATAGATAGGGTTATTTTAGGAACAGCTGCAATTGAAAATCCTGAATTTTTAAAAGAAGCTCTTGATAAATATGGTCCAACTCGTATTGTCGTAGGGGTTGATGTTAAGGATGAGTTTGTTGCAACATCTGGGTGGCTCGTTAATACCCAAACACATTATTTAGATTTTTTAGAGGCACTAGAGAAGTTAGGTGTTGAATATATAGTTTGCACTGATATTTCTAAAGATGGAACACTAAGTGGTCCATCGTTTGATTTGTATAAGAATATTGCTCAACATTGTCATCTTCAGTTTGTCGTTTCTGGTGGTATTAAAGATGCTCAGGATATTTACAAAGTGAATGAACTAGGCTATTATGGATGTATCGTTGGGAAAGCTTACTATGAAGGAAAAATTAATTTGGAGGAGGTGATATCATGCTTGCGAAAAGAATCATCCCCTGTTTAGATATTAAAGATGGTAAGGTTGTTAAAGGTGTAAACTTTGTTGGTTTAAAGGATGTTGGTGATCCTATTGAGATTGCTAAACGTTATGATGAACAGTGTGCAGATGAGGTTGTTTTTTTAGATATTACAGCAACTTATGAAGAACGTGATATTATAAGAGAGTTGATACAAAGAGGGGCTAGTGAATTATCTATTCCATTGACAGTTGGAGGCGGTATTCGTACAATTGATGATTTTAGAATGATATTATCAAGCGGTGCAGATAAAGTTTCCATTAATTCAGCTGCCATTAAGAATCCTCAACTCATTAAACAAGCTTCTGATGAGTTTGGTGTTCAGTGTGTTGTTGTCGCTATTGATGCAAAAAAACGTGATGATAAGAGTGGGTATGATGTCTATATTGCAGGAGGGCGTCAAAATACTGGACTTGATTTGATTCAATGGGTGAAACAGTGTGAATCTTTAGGTGCTGGTGAAATCCTTTTGACTTCTATGGATCGCGATGGAACACGTGACGGTTTTGATATAGATATGTTGAATACTGTGATGAATGCTGTTTCAATTCCTGTCATTGCAAGTGGTGGCTGTGGTGATATTCAGGATATTGTTGATGTTTTTAAAAAAACAAATTGTGATGGCGCTTTAGCAGCATCTTTATTTCATTATGGTGAAGCAACAATTGATCAAGTTAAGGAAGAGTGTGCAAAACATTCTATACCAGTAAGGAGAAATATATGAGACCAGATTTTGAAAAGGGGAATGGTTTAGTACCAGCCATTATACAAGATTATCATACAAAAGAGGTTTTGATGCTTGCCTATGTTAATGAAGAAGCATATGAAAGAATGTTAAAGACAAAAGAAACTTATTACTATTCTCGTTCTAGGAATGAATTATGGCATAAAGGAGAAACATCGGGTCATTTTCAATATATTAAAGGAATGTATTTGGATTGTGATGAAGATACACTATTGATTTATGTTGAACAAATTGGAGCTGCATGTCATACAGGAACATATTCTTGTTTCTTTAATGAAATTATGCCATATCAGAATCTTGATATCTTTCATGAACTCTATGATTTAATTGAAGATCGCAAAGTGCATCCTGTGGAGAAATCTTATACAAATTATTTATTTGAACAAGGTATAGATAAGATTTGTAAAAAGGTTGGAGAAGAAGCAAGTGAAACAATTATTGCTGCTAAAAATAGTGATAATGAGGAATTGATTGGTGAGATTAGTGATTTGTTTTATCATGTCTATGTTCTTATGGCCAATCAAAATATTACAGTGGAAGATATAGAAAAAAAATTGGGAGAAAGACATCAGATTACAGGAAATAAAAAAGATTTTCATCAAAGAGGCGAATATTAATGAAAAATACTGCACTTAAATATACAATGTTATTAATCGAGTTTTTCATTTTAAGTGTTTTTATTCATTTTATAACCATTGCGCCATTAATTGATATTTATTGTATCGATTATATATGTAGTAATCTTATGAATACATTTCTATTGATGATTGTAGAACCAGTTCTTTGTATTCTTATTGTTGTTTGGTTATTAAATAAGAAAGAGAAACAATACTATGATACAATTTCCAATAATTAAAGATTTAGATGAACTTGTTGATTTAAGAATCAAAGATTTAAAAATGTTTTCTAAGTAGAAAATTGAAGAGAAAACAATTTAAGAAATTAGAACGTTTTCTTACTCATCAAGTTATGATCCTTCTAGGATATGCTCAGGAGTAATCTTTTATCAATACACAATTGTGCCTTCTCATTAAAATTTGAGTGGTAAAGTAGGACAATTGATAAATGTTTGAGTAGATCATCATTATCATCATCAAGGTATTGCGACAAAAATGATTGATGAACTGATTGGTCAAAATCAAGTTGGAATGATTTGTTTATATTCATCAAAAGAGGTTATGAGACTCTATGAGAAATATGGATTTATACAAAAAGAGAATTATTTTGTAATGTATACAGAATAATTCTTTTTATTATTGTTTATACTGAGTTTATTGAAGGAGGGATACAAATGAGTATCAAATTTGAAGAAAGTCAAACGAAAGAGAATTTAATGCGTGCCTTTGCAGGAGAATCACAAGCTCGAAATCGTTATACATTTGCAGCTGGAGAAGCAGTTAAACAAAAACAACATATGATTGCAGATGTATTCTTATTTACAGCTAATCAAGAAAAAGAGCATGCCGAAATATTTTATAATCATTTAGAATCAATGGCAGGTGAGACTATTTTTATTGATGGTGGTTATCCAGTTGATTTATCTAACGATGTCAAAACATTATTAGAATATGCTAGACATAATGAGTATGAAGAATATGAAGATGTTTATAAAAATTTTGCTGAAGTTGCTAAGCAAGAAGGCTTCCTAAAAGTTTCACAAGATTTTAAGAATATTGCAGATATTGAAAAACACATGGTGATCGTTTTGGTCAATTAGCAAAATGGATTGAAAACAATGAATTATATTCATCAACTTCTTCAATTCAATGGATGTGCCTTAATTGTGGATTTATTTTTGAAGGGACACAAGTTCCAGAAAAATGTCCTGTTTGTGATCATGATCAAGGATATTTCATTCGTTTAGAATATGCACCATTTATGAAATAAAGTAAACCGTCATAAGTTAAAGTTAATTTAATGAAAAGATCTAAAGTGTTGAGATATATAAACAAATACTTTAAATCTTTTTTATTTACCTAAAATACTCTCTTTAAATTGAAGAAGCAATACATATACTATTAAATTTTGATATAATAATATGAAAAATGACAAGTTCAAAAATTGACCATGTCATTTCATTCTTCAATAAAACATCTAATTGAAATATCATAAAATAATATATAAAAGTCAAATATTTAAGATTATCTCACTTTTTTGATACTCCCTTTATGAAATCATTCTTTGTATATATATTGAACGCTCTTCTTCTGGTATATCAAAAAAGTTAAACGCTTCTTCCAATGTATATCCTTTTTTACTCATTAACTTTTGTATTGATTTTACCATTCCTTTCATTTCTCCTATGGCCTCGCCTTCAATAATGCCTTTTTGCTTAATCTCTTCCCAGATTTCACACATCTCTTTTCTCCCTCCTTCTGTCTCTTTAAAAT
>NZ_CFJNYH010000059.1:0-14934 GCF_984815275.1 Coprobacillus sp. | reverse complement strand
GTTATTTTTCTATAAGTAACTGCTTTTAATTTGTCCGTTTTCTCTAAATTATATTGCTGTTGCCATATCAAAGCTCAATCAATAGTGGTAAATTCGTGGTAAAATAAACTTTTTCTATAATTAAATATGCTTATAAATATAGTATATATGCGGATAATCAATAATTATATATAAAATTTATATAAAATCTTTTAAAGAATAAAATTTATGAAGAGTGTTAGAGAGCAATAAACAAAGTGAATAATTAAATTATTATTTATGACATTGGTAAAAAGCTAAGAGAAAACTCTTGGTTTTATTTTCTTTTAACAAATTGATTTGAAATGTTTTATACGGGTTTAAAATCTAAGGTTGGTCATCTTTTAGAGCATGTTTAAGATTATTCTTAAATTAGAATAAGTTGACATTGTTTGTTTTGGAGAATAGTATAAATATATAATAAAAATATCATTTGAAAAAGAAAGGTGGTCATATTATGGGAAGACAGAGATTTAATATACATACTCATACTGCAAGATGTGGTCATGCCGATGGTACAGATGTTCAATATATTAATAGTGCTATTGATGCAGGATTTCAGATACTAGGATTTAGTGAACATATTCCTTTTGAAGAAATTAGAATTAAAGGAGCACGTATGTTTATGGAACAAAAAGATGAGTATTTGTTGAGTATGAGAAAACTTCAACAACAATTCAAGGGCAAGATTGAAATAAAAGTTGGATTTGAAGTAGAATATTTAGAAGATTATCTAGACTATTTAAAACAAGTCAAAGAAGAATGTGATTATTTAATTCTTGGACAACATCTTAAATATGTACATTCCCAAAATGAATTTTATGATTATGACTGTTATTGTTCAGATGAGGACTTATTCATATATGTTGAACAGATTGAGGCTGCATTACAACATGACTTGGTTACATATGTTGCTCATCCAGATTATTTTATGCAAGGTCGTAGAGTTTTTTCGAAAGGGTGTAAAGAAGTAGCACATCGTATTGCTAAAGCAAGTCTTGAATACGATATCCCTTTAGAGAATTTTGGGAAATTATTTCTTCATATGGCTGTAAGGTTCTATATGGTTATGATGCGCATTCTCCTATTGCTTTTCTTGAGAGAAACAGAGAAATGTTAGCTAATGACATATTAAAAGATATTCCTCTACATTTTATTGATTCAGTTTTAATAAAATAAAAAAGGAGTCAAACTCCCTTAAATAATATAATATGTTTATATAAGCAGCGTTCTTTTAAAAGGACGCTTTTTCATTTAAAATGTCTTGATAATAAAAACTCTATCCAGATAAAAGGTACACATAAGAAGACAACTTGAATACTAAGTATTGTAATTATAAGACTACCATGATCTAAAGCAATGCGAGGTAATAAAAATAAAGTCACTCCAATTAAAACAATGCCTACAATAAACCAGCTTTTTCCCATACATGCCTGAGCATAATCCCAAGTTTCTTCATTCATCATGCTGCGTTTTGTGCGATAACCATAAGATGTATTTCTACCTTTTGGTGGTGCAAACCACATCAGAATACCAAAAACAATCATAATAATGGGAATAAACAATGATAATGCAGTTATAAATAGTGGCATATGAATTCTTTCTTTCTAAATATATTATACTCCTATTCTATTTAAAAAAGTCAAAAATGATAAATAATATATTTCATGTATGTTTTTATTCAAATTAACAATAATAAGTGAGAAAATGATAGCTCTTTTACATAAACTTAACAAATTTTATACAAAACTTTGCTATTTAAGAAAAATAAAAAGAGATAAACTGTAATTGTCTTGAAGGACAGATGTTATATGAAAGAAGGATATAAAAAAATGAAAAAATTAGGAGCTTTATTATTGGCATGCGTATTAAGTTTTAGCTTAGTTGGGTGTGGCGGAGATGATAAAACACCAACAAGTAATGGAGATACTACAAATGTAAGTGGTAAAATTACATTAGATGGTTCAACTTCAATGGAGAAATTGGTTAAAGGTCTTGCAGAAGCAATTAAAGAAGATTATCCAAATTTAACATTAGAACCACAATTTACTGGTTCAGGTACTGGTATCAAATCTGTAATTGCTGGAACAGCAAATATTGGAAATTCATCTAGAGCATTAAAAGATGAAGAAAAAGCTGAAGGATTAGTAGAAAACATTGTTGCCTTAGATGGTATTGCAGTTATTGTTGATAAAAACAATAGTATCAAAAATTTAACAAAACAACAATTAGCTGATATCTATACTGGAAAAGTAAAAAATTGGAAAGAAGTCGGTGGGGCTGATCAAAATATCGTTGTGGTAGGACGTGAAGAAGGTTCAGGAACAAGAGACGGTTTTGAAGATATCTTAGGAATTAAAGAAAAATGTAAATATGCAAATACTTTAAATGAAACTGGAGCAGTCGTTGCTAAAGTAGAAGGAACACCTGGAGCTATTGGTTATGCATCTTTAGATGTTGCAGAAGATAGTAAGGATAAAGTGAATATTCTTTCTTTAGATAATATAGTGCCTAGTGAATCAACAATTTTAGATGGTACTTATACTTTACAAAGACCATTTGTTATGGCAACAAAGGGTGAAATCAATAAGCAATCAGAACAAGTTCAAGCAGTCTTCAAATTTATTGAAAGTGCAAAAGGACAAGAAGTGATTAAATCAGTTGGTTTGGTTGTACCAAATAAATAATAAGGACTAAAAAGTGTCTCTAGAGAATAGAGATTCTTTTTATTAATTCAAAGTTAACATTTGTCTCATTAAATTTACTTTTTAACACAATCTTAACAAACTTTATACAAAACATTGATATTTCATTCATAAGAAAAGATATAAACTGAAAATGATTTTTAGAGATGAAATATAAAAAGGAGTTTAGTATGGAAAAAGGAATAGTATCTATTTTAAGTAATAGAAAAACAAAATCAGCAGTTGAAAAAATAGCAGCATATATTTTTACTGCATGTGCAATTGTTTCTATTGTTGCTGTTATTTCTATTACAGGCTATATGATCATATCAGGAACACCAGCAATATTTAAAGTAGGACTTACAGATATTTTATTTAGTAATGTTTGGGAGCCAACTGCTTCAACACCTCAATTTGGTATTCTTAACATTATTTTAACATCCATTGTTGGAGTCTTTTTAGCTATCTGTATAGGAGTCCCAATAGGGATATTAACAGCTGTTAATCTATCTGAAATCGCAAATCCTAGAACAAGAAAAATTATTAAATCAGCAGTGGAATTATTAGCTGGAATACCATCAGTTGTATATGGGTTATTAGGAATTTTGATTATTACACCTATCATGTATCAATTAGAGTTATTTATATTTGCTTCTTCAACAACACATCAGTTTACAGGTGGGTCAAATTTAATATCTGCGATATTGGTTCTAGCTATAATGATTTTACCAACCCTTATTAATATTACAGAAACATCATTAAAAAGTGTTCCAGATGATTATCGTAAAAGTTCACTAGCATTAGGTGCAAGCCAAATGCAGACGATTTTTAAAGTTGTCTTACCAGCAGCAAAGAATGGAATCATGTCAGCAGTTGTCTTAGGTGTAGGACGTGCTATTGGAGAAGCTATGGCTATTTTACTTGTAGCTGGAAACTCTGTTAATGTTCCTTTACCATTTCATTCAGTTCGTTTTTTAACAACTGGAATTGTTTCTGAGATGGGGTATGCATCTGGATTACACAGAGAGGTCTTATTTACGATTGGACTTGTTTTGTTTATCTTTATTATTGTTATTAACCTTGTCTTAACATTTGTACTCAAGGGAGGAAATCAAGATGGAGAATAGTATTTATAATAAAAAAAGTCGTTTTAGTGATAATTTATTAAACTTCTTTATTCAATTTTCTACTCTTATTTCAATAGTGCTACTGGTTGTTATTATTGGATATATATGTTATCGAGGAATTCCTCATTTTTCATTTGATTACTTAATCAATACAACAAGTATTTTAAAGAAAACGGTAGGAATTTTACCTAATATTATAAACACATTATATATGATTGTTGTCACTTTATTAATTGCAGGACCTATCAGCATTGGTGGAGCAATTTATTTAAATGAGTATGCAACAAATAAAAAACTTGTTCATATTATTTCATTTACGACAGAAGTTCTTGCAGGAATTCCATCAATTATTTATGGATTATTTGGAATGTTATTCTTTGGTGGTGTTTTGAATTTAAGTTATTCAATTTTAACAGGAGCTTTCACTTTAGCCATTATGATTCTACCAATTGTTTCTCGTAATACACAGATTGCTTTACAGGCTGTTCCAAAAAGTTATCGTGAAGCTGCACTAGGAATAGGAGCAACAAAATGGTATATGATTCGTACAGTATTGTTGCCGAGTGCTATACCAGGAATCTTAACCGGAATTATTTTAGCAATGGGAAGAATTGTTGCAGAATCAGCAGCACTATTATTCACTGCTGGAAGTCTAAGTATATTACCTACAAATGTATTTTCACACTTATTCTCCAGTGGAGCAACTTTAACAATTCAATTATATTTAGAGATGGCTAAAGCAAATTATGAATCAGCATTTGTTATTGCATTAATTTTAGTTGTTATTGTTTTGTTATTAAATTTCACTGCAAAGTGGATTTCTAAAAAATTTGATGTAAATAAGGTGGATTAGAGTATGAATAAAAAAATTGAAGCTAAAAAATTAAATCTCTTTTATGGGGATAAACATGCTTTAAAAGATGTTGATTTGGCAATTGAAGAAAATAAAATTACTGCCTTTATTGGTCCTTCTGGATGTGGAAAGTCAACATTTTTAAAGACATTGAACAGAATGAATGATTATGTCAATAACGTTAAAATTACAGGTGAAGTTGTTTTAGATAATGAAGATATTTACGACCCACGTGTTGATACAACAGTTTTAAGAAAAAAAGTTGGAATGGTTTTTCAACAGCCAAATCCATTTCCAATGAGTATTTATGATAATGTTGCATATGGACCAAGAATTCATGGTATTAAAAATAAGAAGCAACTTGATGAGATTGTTGAAAAGAGTTTAAAAGCAGCTGCATTATATGATGAAGTGGCAGATCGACTCCACTCATCAGCATTAGGTTTATCAGGAGGTCAACAGCAACGTTTATGTATAGCAAGATGTTTAGCAGTTGAGCCAGAAGTTATTTTGTTAGATGAACCAACAAGTGCACTTGATCCTATCTCTACATTAAAGATTGAAGAACTTCTAATGGATCTAAAAAATAAATATACAATTGCAATTGTTACTCACAATATGCAGCAGGCATCACGTATTGCTGACTATACTGCTTTTTTCTTAGTTGGTGAGATGGTTGAATATGGAAAAACAAAAGATATATTTTCATTACCACAAGATAAACGTACTGAAGATTATATCACAGGACGTTTTGGTTAATATTGTGTTTTAAGCAAAAAACAAATATAATGGAGGTATAGAAAGATGATGAGAACTTTATTTGATGCAGAATTAAATAAATTAAATGTAGATTTAACAAAAATGGGACATTTAGTAGAGGTGTCTATTGAGAATATGATTGATGCTTTTAAGCATCAAGATAAAACATTAGCAAAAGAGATTATGGATAATGATAGATTGATTAACGATATGGAAAGAGCAATTGAATCTAGATCATTTAATTTAATTTTAAGGCAGCAACCCATTGCAAGTGATTTAAGAAATGTGACATCAGCATTAAAGATTGTTACAGACTTAGAAAGAATTGGAGATCAGGCTGCAGATATTGCTGAAATTATTTTGAATTTTGAAGGAGAACATGCTTATCGTACTGTTGAGCATATTCCAACAATGGCTAAAAAAGCAAAAATGATGGTTCATGAAGCTATTGATGCTTTCATTAAAAAAGATCTCTCTACAGCACAAATGGTTATCAAAATGGATGATGAAATTGATTCTTTATTTCAGGAAGTAAAACAAGAAGTTACTGAAATATTAAAAGAAAATAGTGAAAGAATTGATTATTGTATAGATTTTCTGATGATTGCTAAGTATTTAGAAAGAGTTGGTGATCATGCAGTGAATATATGCGAATGGTTAGAATTTAACCAGACAGGAACAATGAACGACCACAGACTTATCTAAGGGGGATAAAAAATGAACGCACGTATTTATGTTATTGAAGACGATGAAAACATTCAGGAAATTGTCAAATTATCATTAGAATCTAATGGATATCAAGTCACATTATTTGATAATGCAATTGATGCAATTATAGCTATTCATGAAGATGCACCAGATCTTGCAATCTTTGATGTTATGTTACCACAAATGGATGGTATTACAGCTGTCAAAAAGATTAGAGAAACAAATACACAAATGCCTATTCTTATTTTAAGTGCTAAAGATAGTGAAATAGATAAAATTCATGGATTAGATAGTGGTAGTGATGATTATATGACAAAACCATTTGGTGTCCTTGAATTATGTGCACGTGTTCGTACATTACTACGTAGAGTTCAGCCAAAATCCAAATCGATTCAAACGCCAACTTTATCAATTGATAAATCTACACATATTGTTCAGCAGAATAACCAAGGTATTGATTTAACACATAAAGAATATCAATTATTACTTTATTTAATTGAAAATAAAGAACGTGTTGTGGAACGAGATGAACTATTGAATAATATTTGGGGTTATGATTTTATAGGAGAATCAAGAGCTTTAGATGTCCATATAAGATCATTAAGAAAAAAGTTAGATGATAACGGAGAAAAATATATTAAAACAGTGCGTTCTGTAGGATATCGCTTTGTTGAAAAGGAGGATACACATGACTAAGTCTATCCTCCGTTATTTTATCATCATTTTAATTGCGACTCTCCTTAGCAGTTGTTTTATCTCTGCTACGTTAATTTCTAATAGTCTTTTGAGTACAACAAAACAGGATATGTTGTATTCTTTAAAGTTAATTGATTATGCAATTGATTATCAACAGCCATTAGAACAACAAATTGAAAAATTAAATCCATTAGCTTATTCTGATCAAACACGAATTAGTGTTATTGATAAAAGAGGGCATGTTGTTGCAGATACGGTATCTCAATCTGTATCTGAAAACCATTTGGATCGACAAGAAATTCAAGAGGCACTTCATAATACTGTTGGTTATGCAAGAAGGCGATCTGAAACAACAAATGAGAATATGTTATATGTTGCTTATTACCATCAGGATTATATATTGCGATTATCTATTCCATATAATGGATTATTAGATCATATTCCATCTTTAATTCCAGCATTATCTATAAGTGCTGTTGTTTCTTTTGTGATTGCATATATTCTATCTAGAAAACTTGCTTTTACAATATCTAAACCAATTATTGATATTAGTGATAGTTTAGATCAAATGACAGAAGATTTTCGATTTGAATTAAAACAATATGATTATCAGGAATTTAATGTTATTGTTAATACAATAGGAAACTTATCACATCGTTTACGTAAATCAATGCGTGAAGTAAAATTAGAACGTATAAAAATGGATGAAATTTTAAAACAAATGAATGAAGGCTTTGTTTTATTAGATGAAAATTATAAAATATTAAGTATTAATGCAAAAGCAACATCAATCTTAGGAAATATGAAGACTTATGATCAGTTTATGGATTACTTATATTATCCTGAAATTATTAATGCTTTAGAAAATAACATTCCTAAGCAAGAAATAGAAATTAAAATTAATCATAATATCTATGCATGTTATATTTCAAGAATTGATTTAGGAACAACTTTATTATTTGTTGATATTACAGTTGCTAAAAAGGCAGAAAAAATGCGCAGTGAATTTTTCTCTAATGTATCACATGAATTAAAGACACCAATGACATCTATTCGTGGTTATAGTGATTTATTGGTTCAAGGTTTGGTTCATGATGAAACACAAAAACATATGATGTTAGAAAAGATTCAAGAAGAGGTCAATAGTATGTCAACTCTAATAAATGATATCTTAATGCTATCTAGGATAGAAAATATGGATATTGAAGTAGAAATGATGCCTATGAAAATGAAAGGTCTTGTTGATGAAGTTCTAGAAAGTTATCAAGTAGAGTTATCTAAACATGATATTACAATGCATACTGATTTTACAGATCTTACGTATATTGGAAATCATCAACAAATATATACTTTACTTAATAATCTTATAGGAAATGCTATTAAGTATAATATTGATCATGGTCATGTTTTTGTCAATGTTGAAGATCAAGGTCAAGCAATGAAAGTGACTGTGAAAGATACTGGTATTGGAATCCCTTTAGCTGATCAATCTCGTATATTTGAAAGATTTTATCGTGTTGATAAAGGAAGAAGTAAACAAAGAGGTGGAACTGGATTAGGATTAGCAATTGTGAAACATATTGTTTCTCATTATAAAGGCGTTATTCATTTAACTAGTGAATTAGGGCAAGGAACAACAATAGAAATAATTTTACCACAACAAAGTATTAAGGAAGTTTAGAACTTCCTTTTTTTGTCGATACTTAATCTGGTGATAAAAATGAATCAGTCATATTGGCAAAAAACATCAAAGAAAAAAATAGGAAAAAAAATAGAAACAGATATAGCAACGGATATTGTCATTATTGGAGGCGGTTTATCAGGTGTTGCATTGGCATATCAATTAAAGGATAGTCCATATCAAGTCATAGTTGTTGATAAAGATGAACTCGGCAGTCATACAAGTGGTCATACTACTGCAAAGGTGACGACGTTGCATTCTACACTATATCGTGACATTACAAAACATTATGATATTCATCAAGCTTATCTTTATTATAAATCTAATCAACAGGCATTTGATGAAATTGAAAATATCATACAAAAAGAAAATATTGCTTGTGATTATCAAAAGAATAATTCTTTTATTTATACAGATGATCCTAATTATGTCAAAGACATACAGGAACAAACCGATATTTTCCATTCATTAAGAATTGAAACAATTCATGATGAAAATCATTTGGCTTCATTAGGTCTAAAAAATCAAGCTATTTTTCATCCCCTTAAATATCTATATAAACTCGTTGATATCTGTCAAAAAAGTGGCGTTTCTTTTTATGAACATAGTGAAGTCACACATATTGAAAGAAAAGATGATTCATTTATAATAGATATAAATGAACATCACATACAATGTCATTACCTAGTTCATGCAACAAGGTACCCATTTATTAGAAAAGGTTTATATTTCTTTAAACTCTTTCAAGAAAAAGAATACATTGATTATATAATCGAACAAAATGGTAAAGACAGTTATCTATGCGTAGATCAAACAAAAAGTTACCGTCCTTTAATAAATGATGATAGTTTACAAATTACCAGAGATTCTAAAGACTGGTTTGCTCAAGATAGTACACCTATTCGTGGAATTCCTTATATTGGAAGACTAAGTAAATATTCAAATGAATTTATAATCTATGGCTTTCAAAAATGGGGTATGACTTTGTCACAAGTTGCTGCAAGACTTATTAGTGATTTGATTTTAGATAAAGAAAATCCATATGAAGATTTATATGCATGTCATTATTTCTCTATGTCTTTTGCAAAAAAATATACAAATAAGGTGTGGAAAAATACTAAAAAAGGCATGATTATGAATCGTTTTCAAAACGATCCATTAATCACTTTAGAGAATCAAGATGGTATGGTAACAAAGGTCAATGGAAAGTTAACAGCAGTATATAAGGATAAAAAAGGTGAACTCCATTTTCTCACACCATATTGTCCTCATTTAAAATGTGTTGTAGATTTTTGTAAGAAGGATCAGACTTGGACATGTCCTTGCCATCAATCTGTTTATGATGCATATGGCCATCTTATGGAAGGACCAAGTCTTTATTCCTTAAAGAAAACGCAAGATAAATCATAGTAACCTCTCACTGAGAGGTTTTTTTACTAAAAGTGTATTTTTATCTTGACTACTCCCTAAGGGAGTAGCATATGATAAATATGCAATTAAAAAAGGGAGGATGCTAAATGCTTATAAAGGATGTTTGTAAACTTTGCCATGTCACAAAAAAAGCCCTTGTTTATTATGAAGACAAAGGACTTATTTCTCCACTTATAATGGAAAATGGTTATCGAGATTATAGTCAAAAAGATATCAAGATCATTAAAGAAATTTGTGTTTTAAGACATTGTGGAATAAGTGTGTCAGATATTAAAATTATTCTATTAGATACTAATAAAAAAACAGTGATAAAGAAATATCAAAAATTAAATAATTTACATATAGAAAGTTATTTAAAAATGAATGAGAGTCTTCAACGATTGACACAGAATTATGATATTGAAAAAGAATTTAATCATTTAGTTGAAAAGAATGATTGTCTTCTTACTGTAAGAGAAAAACTTATTTTAGCGTTTCCAGGTTGTTATGGACTTTTTTTGTCATTACATTTTGGAAGATTCTTAAATGAAAGTATTGATACTAAAGAAAAGCATAAAGCTTATGTTCAGATGATTCATTATTTAGACCATTTGGTTATTTCTCAAGAATTGGTTGATTATATGAAATCAATATTTAATGACAAGTATGATATCTTTGCTTTAGAACAACAAATCTATCTTGATACAACAAATGCTTTTCATGACTTTGAAAACTATTTCAAAGAGCACCAAGAGCAATTGGAAAATTATATTGAGTATAAACTATCAGATGAATACAAAGATTCATTGGTAAAAAAAGTTCAAGAAGAAATATTAATTTTTCAAAAGGAAACAGGATATCAAGATAACTTTATTGAGAACTTAAAGATTCTTAGTTCTTCTTATCGAGAGTATCTTCATCAGTTAGAAAAACTCAAAAAGCAATATATATATTTCCACAAGTCCAAGAATTCTCATCAAATGCTTTAAATACATATTTCTTGAAAAATTGAGCAATAACTTTCATTTTTTACGAAAACTACGTATAATGTAATTATACGAGGGGATGATTTTATGAAATGTGATGTCTGTGGAACAAAGATTCCAATAGCTGAGAGTACATGCCCAAATTGTGGATACCGAGTGAAAAAGGATGTTGTTCAATCTTTTGATGCATCCAATAAGACACATGAGCATATTCGTACACAATCAACAAAAACCTATGTCAAGCCAAATATACCAGATATGAGTATGTTTCAAACACCAAAATGGATTATAGGAATAGCAGTTGCTTTTGTTGTTGTAGTCATAATTATGACAGTTCTACCACTATTATCAAAGTCTTCTCGTTCTTCCAGTGACTGGTCTGAAATGACTTTCCAGGAAGTTATTGATTTGGGAGAGGGAGAAGGAACAATTGAGCTTGCACAAAGTTCACTTGAAAAAGTTCAAAATCTTATGAGCAATACACTTCACATAGAAGATATATATACCCATGAATATTGTAGTGATTATGATGATTCTGTAAACGCAAGTTTTTCTGTACAAGGGTATAGTCAAGATGTATATTATAGTGTTAATTACACATATGTAGATAGAGAATTGCTGTCATCTGAATTAACAATTTCTGGAACCAGCCAAAAAAGTATAAAAGATTTAGAAACTTTACCAATGAATAAGGATATAGTCACAAAACTTGGGGATTATATGGATATTCACAATGCATACGAGTATTTTGATCAAGGACGTTTAAAGCTTGTTAAGTTAAAAGATTATAATGATCAGTATGAATATGTTCATTCTCAAAATCCATATGTATTTATTCATGAAAAGGTTTATTCTCGTAATGAATTTGAATATTATTGTACCATTTCAAGTCGTTAGAAATAACGACTTTTCATATTGTCACAAAATTTGATACGAGATATGAAAGAATTCATTTTCGTATTCGTAGCAAAGTTATTAAAAAAGTATTATAATAAAATTATATATGAGGAGGAATCTTATGAAAAAAATTATGTCATTATTATTGATGATGAGTTTTATCTTGGCTGGATGTTCATCATCGAAAAGTGCAGATACAATGAAAGTATTAACGCCAAATGGAGCAACAGCCTTATCTTTAGTAGGTGTTTATGAAGAAATAACAAAGAATGGTGAAGTGAAAATTGTTGAAGGAAGTGAACTGATTAGCAGTGAACTTGTTAAAAAGGATAGTGAATTTGATGCTATTATTGCACCTATTAATTTAGGCTGTCAATTAATTGCAAAAGGTCAAACAGATTATAGATTAGCTGGCGTTTTGACATGGGGAAACCTTTATTTGGTACAAAATGAAGATGTAACTAATAATGAATTAGCAGCATTTGGTGAAAAGGCTGTTCCAGGAAAGATTTTTAATCTGGTAAAAGAATCATCGGATATTATGAAGAATTCTAAAGTTACTTATTATAATGCAGTGAGTGATGTACAAGCACAAGTCTTAGCAGGAAAATGTCAGTATGCATTAATGGCTGAACCTGCTGCAACTGCAACTATTGGAAAAGCAAAGCAAAATGGAACAACATTAAAAATAGTCGCTTCGCTACAAGAACTTTATCAAAAACAATCTGGGTCTATAGAGGCAGGCTATCCACAAGCGGCTATTTTTGTTAAAAATAAAGATGATGTGAAAGATTTATTATCAAAGATAGAAGCATTTACATCTGGTAAAAAAGATGAAGAATTATTAACAAAGTCAATTGATAAAATTGGTGCTGAAACATTTGGTATTCCAAGTGCAGCTATTGGAGCGAAGACATGGACAAATCAAAACATCAATTATAAAGATGCCGCAAGTGTTAAAGAAGATATTCAATCATTACTGAAACAATTTGGCATTGAATATAGTGATGATATGCTAATCAAATAATGAAGCATAAAATTAATCTTGTTGTTTATATTTTGTTGTTATGGCAACTGGTTGCTGTTATTGTCAATAAAGAGGTCATTGTTCCTTATCCTTTAGATGTTTTTCAAAGAATGATTGACATGCTTACTGATTTCAATTTTTATCAGACTCTATTTATAACCCTATCACATGTTATTATAGTGGTTGCAATAAGTGCACTTATTGCATTTGTGTTAGCTTATCTAGGATATCAAAAACCACTTATAGATGAATATGTTTCACCATTACTAACAATGATTCAAGCAATACCTAATATTTCATTTATTATACTTGTATTGGTTTGGGTATCATCATTACAAACTGTCTATATTGTGCTTTTTCTAGTTGTTTTTCCTCTATTGTATAATAATTTTATACAGGGTTTTAAAAGTATTGATCATGACTTGCGAGATGTTATATTATTATATCATCCAACATGTTTTGAAAAGTATTTCAAAGTATATTTACCTCTGATTCGTCCAAGCTTTTTATCAGGAATGAAGAGTTCATTAAGTCTTGGTGTAAAAGTTGCAGTGATGGCTGAGATACTAGCTGGACTCCCTTATGGTGTAGGAAGAGCAATCAATTATAGTCGAATTCAATTTGATATGGTTGGAGTTTTTGCATGGACCGTTTGGTTAGTTATTATGATATTGTTTATTGACTATATATTAAATAAAGTTATGCATGATCATGAATTTTAAGTACAAGATATTGTAGTGAACCCTAAAAGTGGAATTAAAATTTAATATTTATTGTAAGGCTTGATTCCTAACTTGTAAAGGAGTTAGGCCTTTTCATTTTTCATTGTGTCTTCCTTTTGGCTTATTATTAAGACCATCATAACCTCATTTTTCATAATTGTTAATCCATTGATTGATTTGTCCATCTGCAATATCGTATAAAATCATTAATAACATCTTAGACTCTCATGAGCGAAAATATAAGCTTACTATTTCTTTTTTATCTTTATATGTTAATTTTGAATGTTAAAAAAACCTCTTGTTCATAGTTCAACTTTTGAGGTTCAATTCAATTTAATATTCTTTTAATAACAAGGAAATCTAATTTTATTTTCATTTTTATCTCCCTTCTGTAATTGATATTACAAAACGGAAATTATATAAAAAAGCCAAGAATTATACTTCTTGGCAAAATAAGATATTTTATTATTTAATAATAAGTATAGTAATACGATTTCATTTCTTTAATTGTATTTTCTTTAGCTATTCCCTTTTTTTGTGGAGAAGGAGAACACCCAGAAATTATTAAGGCAACGAGAATTAATATTGTCTTCATTTTCAATTGCTCTTTTCACAATCATTATTAGCACATATATATTAAAGTTTATACTTGTATTTATTTTAGTTAGAATATGAAGTTATTCTATTTTTTATATCTTAATTCAAATTTTTAAGAGATAATGCAGTATGACATTGAATCAATCAAACTGGTTAACTGAATTACTACTTCATTAACGTATTTTTCTTCAGTTCATAAGATGGATGATACAGCCCTGTTGGTTCATAAAATTCATCACCAATATAACTGAAACCTAATTTAAGTAATAATTTTGATGATGCTATATTATTAGGATTATGACCTGCAAACAACTCTTCTGCCTTCAAAACAGTAAATGCATAATTTATTACTGTTTTTGCTGCTTCCATTGCATATCCTTGTCCCCAAAACTTTGGACGCAGATGAAAACCTATTTCATATTTACCTTTGCTATATGGTTTTAATCCACAGCAACCAATCAATTCGTTTGAGTCAAGTTTAAAAATAGGCCAGTATTGAATATTATACATCGATTTATTTTTTATTTCTTTTTCTAATCGTGTTCTAATATCATTCGTACTGAATTTACCGCTAGCACAAATGAATCTTGTGACATCAGGATCTCCCCATAATAATTCTGCCAGTTTGATATCATCTTTTTCCCATTCAGAAAATCCTATTCTATTTGTAGTTAAGAAAAAATCTCTATCCATTTGTATACCTCCTAAAATTCTAATTTATCTATTCAATCCTCTGTAAACCCTGTGTTTTCAAGGCATATCGCCTATT
>NZ_CFJNYH010000058.1:0-15054 GCF_984815275.1 Coprobacillus sp. | reverse complement strand
AACGCTAAAGCTAAAATCTTTACCACGCGTATAACACGTGGTATCAATTTATAATAAAATAATCCTCTGAATTCATTCAGAGGATTATTTTCGTCTTATATCTTATTCATCACCAAAGCATACGCCAATAGCCTTTGCTGCCCTAATAAGTTCACCATTAGGATCAACACGCTTTTGCTTTCCAAACTTAGCATCACCAATAACTTCTTCCAAAGAAGTATAATCCATAGTTTCACCATGAAGAGTGACAACATTTCCAAATAGACCTTCATCAATAAGTTCACAAGCCTTCACTCCAAAACGAATTGATAAGATTCTATCGTATGGAGTAATATCTCCACCACGAATTATATGTCCAGGATTTACTGAACGAACTTCATGATTTGGAATAACCTTTTCCAAATCATCAGCAACTTTTGCAGCCAAACCACTATAACGAACTGGATCAGGAGAATCTTCTACAATTTTTCCAATAACTTTTGTACCATCAGCATATTTAGCACCTTCAGCAACAGCAATAACTGTATAAGGCATTCCTTGTTCATCACGTTTAGCAACATGTTTAGCAATATTTTCAATCGTAAATGGAATTTCAGGAATTAAGCATACACCTGCATTCCCAGCCAAACCAGCATATAAAGAAATCCATCCTGCATCTCTTCCCATCAACTCACAGCAGATAACACGATGATGAGATTTGGCAGTTGTTTGTAAACGATCAATAAAATCAGTCCCTACACTCATAGCACTAATAAATCCATAAGTCAAATCAGTACTTGATAAATCATTGTCCATTGTCTTAGGCACACCAATAACTTGCACACCCTTTCTTGAAAAATCACGAGCACTCGTTAAAGTTCCATCGCCACCTAAAACAACCAATACATCAACACCAGCATCTTTTAGATTCTGAACACCAACATCACTCACATCTTTTTTGACTTTTCCGCCTTTTCCATCATCTACTAAATAATCAAAAAGATTATCTTTGTTAGAACTAAATAAAATAGTTCCTCCCTCTTTATAAATATTTTCAACTTTTTCTTCTGTTAATTCAATATAATTATTGTTATATAAGCCTCTATATCCATAAACATAGCCAATGACTTCCCAACCATATTTAGAGATAGCAGTTTTTGTTATTGTTCTAATAACGGCATTTAACCCAGGACAATCTCCGCCCCCTGAAAGCAATGCAATTCTTTTAACTTTCTTTTCCATATATTCATCCTCCGTTTTTTTCCTACTTATCCATTATAGTAAAATTTTAACAAGAAAACAACAACAAATGTATCCGTTTACATCATTTTTGAAATAAAAAACAACATTTCTAAAAAAGAAAATTCTTTCCATTTTCATATTAATAAACCATAATTGAATATTAGAAAACAAATTTGTACCTATTTATCAAATGTTTTTATCAATAAGAAAAAGCAGAGTTCTCTCTGCTCTCATGTAAATATAAATCAGAGAATTTCATATTCTCACCTCATGATTTATCCTTAATATTATTTAAAAATTCTTTAACATGCATGACAGGTAATCCAATAACAGTATCCTTATCACCCACAATACGTTCTACAAATGCAGATGCTTTGCCTTGAATACCGTACGCTCCAGCTTTCCCCATCCATTCTTCAGAATCAAGATAATCATTAATCATAATAGAAATATCTTTAAAATACACATCAGTTTGATCACAAAAAACTTCTAAAGAATCCCCATGATATATAGCAACAGCTGTATAAACTGTATGCTTATGATTTGATAATTTCTGTAACGTTTCATATGCTTCTTCACGATTTTTGGCTTTCCCAATAATGTTGTTTTGAAAATAAACAATCGTATCTGCTCCAATAACAATATCCAGTGGATATTTATGATGAATAGGCTCTGCTTTATCTTTGGCTAATTGGCACAGTCTTTCTTTAATTGGCAATGTCTCATCCATTGTTTCATCTATAGAAGAAGCATCGACTATAAAATCGATGCCTTCCCTTTCAAGCAATTCCTTTCTTCTTGGAGAAGTGCTTGCTAAAATAATTTTATTCACTTTCTTTTTTTTCTTCTTTCACAATTGGCTTAGGTAACAATGCTTTCCTAGAAACATTAACACCTTTATCAGTTATCTTGATGACTTTAACCTTAGCTGTATCTCCTACTTTTAAAACATCAGAAACTTTATTAATTCTTTCATGAGCTACATCACCAACATGTAAGAAACCATTTGTTCCTTCAAACAATTCCACAAAGGCAAATTTATCTTCAACCCTAACAACCTTACCATCATAAACTTCACCAACTTCAGCTTTTTTAACGATATTTTCAATTAATTTAGCTGCAGTATGAATGGCATCCTGATCAAAATGATAAATAGTAACACGACCATCTTGTTCAATATCAATTTTAACATCATTAGATTTTTCAATAATTTCATTAATGTTTTTACCACCAGGTCCAATAACATCTTTGATCTGTTCTGGTTCAATTCTCATCATGAAAACTTTTGGAGCATATGGACTTAATTCTTTTTTAGGTTCAGCAATTGCCCCTAACATACAATCCATAATTTGTTGTCTACCAACATTGGCTTGAGCTAATGCTTCTTGTAGAATTTCTTTTGTAATTCCTTCAATTTTAATATCCATTTGTAATGCGCAGATACCTTTTTTAGTTCCTGCAACTTTGAAATCCATATCACCTAAATGATCTTCCATACCTTGAATATCAGTTAAAATTGTATAATCATCACCTTTTTTGACAAGTCCCATTGCCACACCACTCACTGGATTACTAATAGGTACACCAGCAGTCATTAAGGCCATAGAAGATGCACAAATAGATGCCTGAGAAGAAGACCCATTAGATTCTAACACTTCAGAAACAAGACGAATTGTGTATGGAAATTCATCTTCACTAGGGATAACTTGAGCCAATGCTCTTTCACCTAAAGCACCATGACCAATTTCACGACGACCTGGCGCTCCCATTCTTCCTGTTTCACCAACTGAATATGGTGGGAAGTTATAATGATGCATAAATCTTTTTTGATCCTCTAAACCTAATCCATCAATTTTTTGGTGTTCTCCCAAAGCTCCTAAAGTACATACTGAAAGAACTTGAGTTTCTCCACGTGTAAACAATGCAGAGCCATGAACTCTTGGCAATAAATCAATTTGTGCATTTAATGGACGCACTTCATCAATTTTTCTTCCATCAGGTCTAATTTTATCTTCTGTAATTAATCTTCTCACTTCATCTTTTTCTAAATCATGTAAAACAATTTTCACTTGTTTTAAGACTTTAGCTTGTTCTTTTAAATCAGCATAATCTCTATTTTCAAATAATGTGACAACTTCAGCATTAATATCATCAATAGCCCCATATCTTTCTAATTTACCAGGAATAGAAACAGCCTTAATCATTCGTTCTTTTGCCAAAGACTCAACTTCTTCAACAATTGCAGAATCTAATTCAAATAATGGAATTTCAATTTTTTCTTTACCACAAGCTTCTACAACTTTTTCTTGGAATGCAATTAATTCCTTAATCTTATCATGACCAAACATTAAAGCATTTAACATTGTTTCTTCATCCACTTCCTTAGCATCAGCTTCAACCATATTAATCGCTTCTTTTGTCCCAGCAACCTCAAGATTAATCAAACTTCTTTCCATGTCTTCTGGACCAGCATTGATTGTAAATTCACCATCAATCAATCCAACATTTACACCAGCAATTGGCCCATTAAATGGAATATCAGATAAGCATAACGCAAGTGATGCACCAAACATTGCAGCCATTTCTGGAGATGCATTTTGATCAACAGATAACACTGTATTTACAACTTGTACTTCATTTCTAAAGCCATCAGCAAACAATGGTCGAATTGGTCGATCAATCATACGAGCAGTTAATGTACCATGCTCACTTGGACGCCCTTCTCTTTTTAAGAATCCGCCAGGAATCTTTCCTACCGAATATAATTTTTCTTCATATGTAACAGTCAATGGGAAAAAGTCCACATCTTTGGGTTCTTTCCCTGCTACAGCAGTTGACAAAATAACTGTATCATCATATCTCACTAAAACCGAACCATTGGCTTGTTTAGCAAGTTCTCCTGCTTCTACAGTTAATGTCTTTCCATAAAATTCTAAGTTAAACACTTGTTTTGACATTATATTTCCACCTCATTCATTATCTAAGTTATTATAGCATAATTTACTTTAATAACAAAACATTTCTTTTTTTTATAACCAAAAAAAGACAAAAAGAAAAGCATTTATGAAAATACTTATCTTTTTATCTCTAAGAAATGTTCTCTATGTATGCCAATATGACCAATTCCTAAAATAATTGTTGAAAAAACAAGTATCCAATGTCCCTGTGACAAACCCAATATAAAAAAGGCAATTACTGGCAAAGTGGCGCCAGCCAAAGGGATATTTAAATAACTACAATAAAAATCAGACAATTTCTTCTCACTTTTAAAATATTGTATCCAATACCCTTCATACATAAGCATGACGACAAATGAAACCAAGACAAAGAGATTCCAATGCATAGTTTCAAACATAATAACTCCAAAACAGCAAACAAGCACTTCACCAAGTCTTTCACACATTAATAAAATTTTGTTTTCATGACTTGAATCATAATTCTCTGGTATATTTTTAGCCCATATCATATTAGGAATAAATAACATAAATAGGTAAACAATGCCAACAATTGATATATGCATATTTTTCATTTCTATAATCCCAAGAAAATTCCTGCAACATTGAAATAAACAATTAATGATAGAGCATCAACAATCGTTGTAATAAACGGACTCGCCATAACTGCTGGGTCAAATCCGATTTTACTCGCTAAAATCGGTAATGTACAACCAACCAATTTCGCTACAACAACAGTTACAAACAATGTCATACACACAACAAAAGCCACAAGTATTGATGTACGATCAATAAGTAATATTTTTCCGAAATTTGCAAGTGATAAAGTTGCTCCAACAAGAATAGATACCTGCATTTCTTTCCATATGATTTGTGGCAATTCTTTAAATTCAACTTCGTCTAGTGACAAAGCACGAATGACTGAAACAGAGGCTTGAGACCCACAATTCCCACCTGTATCCATTAGCATTGGAATAAAAGCAGTTAAAATAACACAAGTCGATAAAGCCGCTTCGAATCCCTGAATAATCTTCCCTGTTATTGATGCCGATATCATCAATAACAACAACCATGGAATACGTTTTCTATATGTTTCAAAAACACTTGTTTTCATATAAGGCTGATCAGTTGGAGTAATAGCAGCCATCATTTCAATATCTTCAGTAGCTTCCTCTTCTAAAATATCCATGACATCATCTACTGTAATAATCCCAACCAAACGATTTTCGTTATCAACCACTGGCATAGCTGCAAAATCATATTTTTGAAATTGCTTTGCAACTTCTTCCTGATCATCCAGCGTATGAACAGTAATGATATTCTCATTCATCAAATCCTTAATACTTTCCTTAGCATCTGCCAAGATAATTTCTCTCAATGTCACAATTCCTAACAAATGTTTTTGAACATCTGTCACATAACAAATATTAATCGTTTCTTTGTCTACACCTGTCTTTCGGATACGTTCAATAGCATCCATTACACTCATATAAGCACGCAAATCAACAAATTCAACAGTCATAATACTTCCTGCAGAATCCTCTGGATATTTCAATAAATTATTGATATCACGACGGGTTTCTTTATCCGTTGCAGCTAATACTTTTTTGACAACATTAGCTGGCATCTCTTCAAGCATATCTACAGCATCATCTGAATATAAGTCATTCATTATCTGTCCGATTTCACGCATTGTCAATGATTCAATAATCATTTGCTCATATTCCACTGGAATATAAGAAAAAACATCAGCTGCACTATCTTTAGGTAAAAGTCTAAATACCCGTACAACATCTTCTTTTATCTCTATTGTCTCAATGATTTCAGCAATGTCTGCCTCATTAAGATCTATTAACAATTCTCTAATTTGATGATATTTTTTATCATCTAAAAGTTCTTTAATTTTAACTTCCAATTCTTCAATTCTTTCTTCCATAATTGCTCCTCCTGAATTTGATTGTTGTCTATAAAACAGGGCTCGGGAACATCATTATCTTTATACAACATACAATCACATCCTTTCGTCACAATTCATCAATTATTATAACAAAATCAAAACAAAAAGGATATTGTTTTTTCAACAATATCCTTTATGACTATCTTCTTAATCCTAATTTATCAACTAATGTTGTATATCTATCAAGATCTTTATTTTTTAAATATTTTAATAAATCTCTTCTTCTACCGATTTTCTTTAAAAGACCTCTATTAGAATGATGATCTTTTTTATGAACTTTAAAATGTCCATTTAATTTGTTGATATCAGCAGTTAATACAGCAATTTGTACTTCTGGAGAACCTGTATCTCCTTCTTTCGTTGCATATTCTTTCATGATAGCAGTTTTTTCTTCTTTAGTTAACATTTATGTTTCCTCCTTTTGTTTAACTTAGCCAAATCCAAGGTATAGGTCGAGGACTCTTATATCCTAGAGATAGCCGCACTTGTTATTATATAGAAAGTTATGAAAAAGTCAAGATAATTTCGTTAAATCTCTTTACGATAGAAGACATGGTGAAAAAAAGCAATAGCTTGAAATTCAGAAATTGTACTGACTCTTTCCTCTATTTCAATCATATTTTCCTGCCACTCCTCTTCTGTTTGAACGTTTTGATTTTGCTGTAAATCCCAAAACGTACGAATCCCTAAAGTTTTCTCTAATACAAATCGTTTTTCCCATCTACAAATATCCTGATCATCAAAGTAATGGATTTCACCAAAATCTTGTGCATATCCATTTTGACCATCTAAAATTTGATGAGCAGTTTCAAATTCATTGAGTAAAACCACCATTTGCATGACTCTTCCCATCTTATTATGTTTAACAACTGATAAAGATCCTGCCGGTTTTAAAAGTCTATAAAATTCTTTAACAACCTCTTCTCGACACTGAGCATATTCTAAAACATTGTGACAGATAATAACATCAAAAGATTCTTTCTTTTGTTTTCTTAATTCTTCTAATCCACCAACAATTTGAATAAAGGAATTCTGATAAAGCATATCTTTAAACATATTTTGATTCGGCTCTATTGCAATGACTTCATTATCTTTAGCTAAATACGAAGCCATAACACCATTTCCACTCCCAAAATCAAGAATTCTCTTATTCTTGATTTGTCCTAATTGTTTATATGTTATTCTTTTTTGGAGAAGCTCCCAAGTCGGAATTGTCTCTTTATTCATTATTATCACCAAATTTAATTGTATCATGATCTAAACAGGAGTCAAGAACAGGTATCCAGTATTCTATCAAGCTCACACCTTGCTCATCAATCTGTTCGCCATACTTCACAAAATCATACATACAATTTTGATTAAACAATAAAGTTGTTTCTAAAAACCACTGACCATAAATGTATTCCACAATCTCCTGCATACTTTCTTCATTATGTCCTTTCAAAGAAAATACAATATATTGTGAAGCAGGTAAGGTTTTTGTTATCATTTTTGCTGGAATATCTTTTAAATCCTCTACTTCAGCAACTGCATAATAATCAAAACAAGGTTGTACTCCATTTTTTTCAAAATGTGAATAGTCATTGATACCAACCACAAAATCATTATCTATTCGATTTAAAATGAGATGTTTATATTTATGTAATTGATACCAACACCTGCCAATCACGCCAAAACCTTTAGAAGTGTTGGCTTTCACTCCAACAAATAACATATGATTCTTTTCTTCAATTCTAACATCAAATATTTTTGTTTCACTTAACGCAAGGCAAGTCTCTGATACTTCGTATTTCACTTGCACAGGATTATACTTTTGTTTACGACGATAAGTATTTGGTGTCACATGATATAAATTCTTAAAAGCTTTAGAAAAAGAACGTTGAGACGCATAACCTGCCTGTAAAGCAATTTCAATAATTCTTTGATTTGTTTTCACCAATAGTCCTCCAGCTTCACTCAAACGTCTTCTTTGGATATAAGTATGAAGAGGAAAATGGGTTAAAGCAGTAAATAAACGATGTAAATGATACTTTGAATAACCAAAGTGCAATGCAATACAATCAAGATTTAAATTCTCATCATAAAGATGATCTTCAATAAAATTCAAAATCTCTTCTATCAATTCTTTATTTGTAGATTTATTCATCCTACCAACCTCCCTATTCCATTATATAACGTCTTTCTTATTTATTTGACATCAAATTTGCTATAGTGGAGAAAGAATGATACCAAATATGTTTTATCCATGATAAAATATAAAAAATCAAGGAGGAATATATAATGAAAAAAATAGCATTTATAGGTGTAGGTGTTATGGGGAAATCTATGGTTCGCAATTTAAATAAAGCTGGATATCATACCACAATTTTTACACGTACAAAATCAAAAGTTGATAATCTCATAAATGAAGGTATATACTGGTCTAACACAATTAAAGAATGTGTTCAAAATAAAGACATTATTATGACAATGGTAGGTTATCCAAAAGATGTTGAAGAGATTTATTATGGAAATCATGGAATCCTAGAAAATGCCAAGGAAAATGCAATTTGTATTGATTTTACAACATCTGCTCCAGCTTTAGCACAAAAAATCTACACTGATGCAAAAATGAGAAATATAAAAAGTTTAGATGCTCCTGTTTCTGGTGGTGATATAGGCGCTAAAAATGGAACACTTTCAATTATGGTTGGAGGTGACTGGGATGTTTTTGAAGATGTTTATCCACTTTTTCAAATTCTTGGTCAAACAATCAATTATGTTGGTCAGGCAGGACTTGGTCAACATACTAAAATGACAAATCAGATTGTGATAGCTGGAACAATTGCAGGTGTTGTAGAAGCTATTCATTATGCTCACCAGACCAATCTTGACACAGACACAATGATGAAGTGTATTAGCAAGGGCGCTGCTGGAAGTTGGCAATTAGAACATAATGGACAAGCCATTTTAGATAACAATCTTCAGCCAGGATTCTATATCAAACACTTTATCAAAGATATGAAAATCGCTCAGGAAGAAATGAGCGATCGTGATATCGAATTAGAAATATTGAATAAAGTTTTAGAAATGTATACAAACTTAAATAAAGATGAACTAGGCACACAAGCGCTTATTCATCATTATGAGAAAGAGAATTAGTTCTCTTTTCTTTTTGTCCATTCATCATATAAATCGCAATTGCCAAAATCACAAATCCTATAAAGTGAATAATATCAAACTCCTCATTCAAAAACAGCAGTGACTCAATATAAGTAATAATAGGATTTAAACTTAGAAAAAAACTTGTTTTTAAAGCCCCAATAACACCAATCGAACGCATATAAGTCACTTGTATAAATGCAAATCCAATGCCTGATATAATCAAAAATAATAACCAATGAAACAAAGAAATTTCAAATAATGGTTGTAATTGAAATTGTCCTTGAACAAAACAATGAATAGCTAAAAAGAAAAAACCAAACAATAATTCATAAAATGAAAGGATCAAGGAATTATGTAACTTCCATTTTTGAATGCATACATTTGCCAGCATATATAAAACCATCCCTAGAAACAAATACCAGAAACCTATTTTAATTGAAAATATTTGAAAACGTATGGATAACAAAAAAGCAAAAACTGTCATGCCAATTGCAATATATTCTTTCATATTGCCCTTTTGTTTTAACAACAACAAAGAAAATACAAAAGTAAGGATTGGTGCCAAAGCATTCATAAAAGCATTGTCTATCCCTTTGACCTGATTCATTCCTAAAAAAGTAAAAAAGAAATTCAAATAAATTGCTAAAATTCCAATAGCTAATGCTTTGTTCTTATAATTATATTCAAAAGAAATATTTTTCCATTTTAAATAAATCCCTAAAAAAATAAGAGATAAAAAAACACGCATTGTCGCTAATAATAAAAATGGTATTTCATCCAGAAGAAGTTTCATAACAATAACATTACTTCCCCAAAAAAAACTTGCCAATAAAAGTTGTATATATATAGACATAGAATCACCAAGATAAGTATGCACAATTATTTATAATTTAACAAAAAATAAGCAGAAAATCTGCTTATTGATTGTTCACAATAGATAAAAAACGATCTATATACTCCTGATCCATTTGTATATACTCAAAATTTTTATCACTTGAAATCTTATGTGGTTTATATTGCATAATTAGACGATCCATTTCTACAAGTTCACTATATGTATGCTTTTCATATAACGGAAGAGTATAACAGTCACCTATTGAGATTGTTTTTCCATTTTTAAATTTGATTTGATAATAGAAGTCTCCTTTATCATATAAAAATAGCAAACGTGAACCATAAAAACCAGTTTCAACCTCTTGAATTTGTTCTAATGCATATTTTTCTCCAAAAGGATGCAATGGTGAGTAATCAATCATTTGACTTGGAGAAATCGTAGTTAAATTAACAAATGATATTGACAATATTCTTGATGTGTAAATTTTTTGACCAATAAAAGACCCTTGAATCAAAACTATCTCCAATCCTAAAATAATCAAATTACAAACGAGAGAAACAGCAAAATCAATCCTAAAAAATGCTTAATTCCTCCCCAAAATGATTCCTTTTGAAATTTATGATTAACTATAAGCACATTTTATAGATATTTAGACAATCTTCTCTTGTAAGTACACGATAGGCTAAAGGTAAAGATTCTTTGCCATAACAAGCCTTAATACTCATATCTTCAAAATGTCTATCATCAATACCTAATTCACTTAAAGTGACAGGTAATCCTAATTCATCTTTAATGAATGATTGCAATGCTTCAATAGCTTTATAAGCGACTTCAACCTTATCTTCATCATCTCCAATCCCCATAACATTGACTCCAAATCTTGCAAAATCTGGTGCGGTTGTTGGATCTTTATCTAAAACATATTTCATCCATTTTGGTGTAATGATAGCCAATCCTAGACCATGAGTTAAATCAAATGTTGATGAGAGTTGTTCTAATGCATGTAATTGTGCATTTGTTTTATATCCTGATGTACAGAAACTATTTAATGCCCAACTAGCAGCCCAAAGCATAGTTGCTCTTGCTTCATAATTTGTTGGTTCTTTAATTGCGACAGGAAGCTGTTCTCTAACTATTCTAAGTAATGTTTCTACGACATTAAATTGTAATGGATATTTTTCACTATTAACAAAATAGTTCATATCAAATAAGTGAGCCATAATATCATATCCGCCACAAGCTGTTTGTCTTGCAGGGACACTAAATGTATTTGTAGGATCTAGAAAAGCTGCTTTCGGTCTAATTAGTTCACCATTGATCCCACTTTTAATACCTAAATCAACATTCGCAATCACGCAAGATTTATCCATTTCACTACCAGTAGAAGCGATTGTTGGCATTGCAATAACCGCTAATGCGTTGTTCCATTTCACTTTACCTTCTACTAAATCCCAGATGTTGTCTGATTCACTCATAGATGTCGCAGCAATCGCTTTACAACAATCTATTGTTGAACCACCACCAATCGCAAGAACAGTTTGAATACCATTTTTTTTACACATAGCCACACCTTTATTAACTGTCGTATGCCTTGGATTAGGTTCGACTGCCCCTAATTCAAAAACTTGAATATTGTTGCTTTCTAATTCATTGACAACTTTGCTGTATAGTGGAGAATTTTTTATAAATTCACCGCCATGTGCAATCAATATCTTATTACCATACTTCAATACTTCATTATGTAAGTTTTTTAATTGATTTTTACCGAAATATACTTTTGTTGTATTTTGAAATTGAAAATCGTTCATCTTTATACTCTCCTTTATTTATCAAATATTTTTGAAATTTCTTTTAAATATTTTGTAACAGTTAAATGTTGAGGACATATTTTTTCACATTGTTTACATCCAGTACAGTCACTTGCTTTTCCATATGCTTTTGTATGCACATCATAATAATAATCACTATTCCAATCATTGAATTGAACTTTTGCATTATAACAAGCAAATAAATCAGGTATTAATATTTTTTTAGGACATCCGTCCACACAATAACAACAAGCAGTACAATCAATGCCTCCTAAACTATCCAAAATATTTTTAACTTTATCAATGGCTTCATATTCTTTTTTGTTTAATGGTTGAAAATCTTTCATATAACTTATATTATCTTTTAACTGTTCCATATTACTCATACCTGATAAAACTTTATAAACACCATCTAAACTTGCTGCAAAGCGAATAGCATAGTTTGCATAACTACCTCCATGAAGTTCATCAAAGACAGCTTTTGCCTGATTAGGCAAATTCACTAAACCTCCACCTTTGACTGGTTCCATAATTAAGACTGGCTTATTGTATTTTCTACACACTTCATAAACAGCTCTACTTTGTACACTGGCATCTTCATAATCTTTGTAATTCAATTGAATTTGGACAATTTCTATTTCAGGATGTTCTTTTAAAATCACATTTAAAACATCTGCTTTATCATGAAATGAAATGCCCATATGTTTGATTTTTCCTTCTTTTTTTAATTCTTGAACAATTTTATATGCATTACATTCTTGAAAATATTGATAGATTGCTTTATCTTGAGCATGCATGAGATAATAGTCAAAATATTCAACACCACAAACTTTTAACTGTTGTTCAAACAAAGGTCTGATTTGTTCTTCTTTGTTAAAAAAATGTACACTGAGTTTATTTGTAAGTATATAACTATTTCTATCATACTTTGAGGTTAAACAATTTTTTAAAGCAAGTTCACTTTTTTGTTTGACGTAACCATGTGCTGTATCAAAATAGTTAAAACCATATTTCATTGAATAATCGACCATTTTTTGAAATTCTTCTAAATCGACTTCGTCACCTATCATAGGTAACCTCATACAGCCAAAACCTAATTTTTTCTCCATATTTTAAATTTCCTTTCCCAATTGATATTCTTTTTTCAGTGTATCCATTTTTTCTATATCATCTTCTTAAATACAGTAACCACCATTATCTTGACAAACACAACAACCTAAACATGGCTTAAATGACAGTAATGAAGATTCATTTTTTCAACACGATGACCACTTCCCCTTGCTCATATTTCAAAAGATTTAACAAGTTTATTGGTATTTCCATTTTTTCTAGCACTACTCATTAAAATGAATACTTTATTCATTTATAGCATCTCCTTTTCTATATTTATTGTAAAAAAAATAAGAAATTGAAACAATTTCAATTTCTTATCATAATTATAAGTTTTACTTATTTAAAAGATTTCTAAACATTTGAGCAAATTCTTCTATATAATAATTTGCTCTTTCTTTATGCCAACAAGCAAAATAATTTCTTTGTAGAGATTGCCCATTTCTTTTTAACGGTATTCTTTTAATCCCAGAAATAGTTTCAGGTAATTGACCAATTTGATCTATTGGTAAAAAACCACGATTACTTAAAACCATTAAACGTGCTTGATCTAAAGATTCAGCATATAAGAAACGATGTGATATACCTAAACTTTTCTCATAAAATTCTCTTTCAGAATCTTCTTTACCTTTAGAAACAACTAATATACAAGACATGTTCCTTAAACCTTCTACTGATACTTCTTTTTTATGAGCCAGAGGATGTTTTGATGATATTTCTATGAAACAGTCGCTATATTTTAATTCAAAATTATAGTAATCATCATGAAAAGTTCTCCTTTGTTCACTGATTTTCATATCTACTTGCTGATTCAATAAATATTCAAATAATTCTTCATGAGTACCACTCATAATAGAAACATTGACTTCAGGGTATATATTTGTAAATTCGACAATAGTTTGATGGAGTTCTAAAGAACTAAAGTTTTTAGGATAACCAATCGTTAAACTTAATTCTCTATCTTTCCCACGTCTAATTGTTTCTTCTTTAAAATCCTCAATTTCATCTAACAAGACTTTTCCATGACGATAAAAATATTCACCCGCTGGTGTTAATGTAAACTGTCTATTTTCTCTTACTAACAATTCTACACCTAATTCTTTTTCTAACGATTTGATTTGTTGCGATATGGCTGATTGCGAGATAAAACATTGTTCAGCAGCTTCAGTAAAACTATTACAATCTATCACAGTCATAAAATACTTCATTTGCTTAAATAGCATCAAATTCACCTCTTTATAGCATTATAACATTAATTATTAAGGTTTTAAAGGTCCGTAATAATATGAAGCCGTAGCACCTCCATCAATTATAAAATCACTTCCTGTAAAAAATGAACCTTTATCACTCATCAGTAATTCGGCAACATTAGCAATTTCATCAGCCGTCCTAGGTCTTTTGACTGGACACTTTTTGAACATATTTTTATAAAAATCTCCTCTATGTCCATTGAATTCATCAACAGCAAAAGTTGTCACAACAATATTAGGAAATATAGAATTAGTTCTCGCTCCTTTTTGTCCCCATTTTACAGCCTCGTACATCACTCTTTTTTCATTACAACGTTTCGCATGTCGATAAGTATGTAATGTATCTTTAATATTTTGCTGTTGTAATATTTCTAAATCTAGTAGTTCTTCTGTTGGAGTTGTTGCAAGTTGTTCATCAATAATTGCATCTAATTGTTCCATTCTATGTCCTAATTGACTTGAAATGGTAAAACATCCTGAATAACTTTTCCAACTTCTTCTAATAAAACAGCGGTTTCATATAAATCAACTTTTAAGGTAGATTGTCTTGATGATAAATTGATACAAAATGGAACAACATCAAATCCTACTTCATTCATAAGTAAATATTTAAAATACAATGAGTGTATCAATACTTTCTATAATATTTTACTTTCTAAAATATAGATAAAAAAAGATGCATGATGCATCTTAATAGGCTCTATAATTTAACTGGAGGATTTAAATAAATCTTTCAGTTTTATTTTATATTAAAATAGACATAACTATAACCTTG
>NZ_CFJNYH010000057.1:0-15059 GCF_984815275.1 Coprobacillus sp. | reverse complement strand
AAATAAACTTGTAAAGATGACTAGTCATCTTTACAAAATATATTATACGAGGAGAATAATCACAGTAACCACAATAGCAGCAATCACATCATAAATATAAGCATATTTCAAAGCTTTTTTAATACGTTCTTTTTGATTTGCACCTTTATTTTGAGAAACAAAAGTAGAAATCCCTAATGCCATTGCAATAAAAGGCATATTAAAGAACATGTATAACTTTCTCGCAGCTGTGTGTCCAGCAATAATTAAATAACCTAAGTTATTGATTCCATATTGTAATATCACTGAACCCGCTGAAACAATACAGCTCATCAATCCCATTGAAAAACCTTGTCCTAATAGTTCTCTATAGAGATCTTTATCCATTTGAAAATGTTTCTTTTCAGGTAATAAAACACGTGTTTTTTTGATGATATAAATGATGCATAAAATAACTGATATTCCTTGTGAAATAACCGTAGCAACTGCTGCTCCTCTAATCCCCATTTGAAATTGAGTAATAAAAAGAATATCTAAACCTACATTTAATACTGATGAAATAATCAAAAATATAAGTGGCATCATACTATTCCCAATAGCTCTTAATAACCCAGCACATAAGTTATAAGCAAACATTACAATAATAAACAAAACAATAAAGAAAATATAACTGTACGCTTCATCAATAATTTCAATTGGTGTATTCAATATATTCAATAATGGTCTTAAAAAAACAAGACCAATAAGCGTTAAAACAACAGAAACAATAATACCTATCACAATCGAACTAGCAACTGATTTCTTTAATAATGTTTCATCTTTCGATCCATAACTTCGTGCAGTCACAATTGATAACCCATTGCCAATTCCTAATGCAAAACCAACCAGTAAATCATAAATTGCTGCACATGAACCAATTGCTGCCAAAGACACATCGCCTAAGTATTGCCCAACGATCATTGTATCAACAGTGTTATATAATTGTTGAAAAATATTAGATATCAATAATGGGATAGCAAAGATAACCAATGATTTAAATATGGGGCCATGAATTAAATCAACATCAAAATTCACAAATTTCTTTTTTTGAATATCCATCATCCATCTATTCCGTTACATTCTTGTTATAGAGTTCTACTAATGTGAAGATCCCATTTTCATATTCAAACTTTAAAATACAGCAATTATAAAATCTTTCTTTTTTAAGAACCTTAGCATACTGTTCAAATGCACGATAAAACTGCGCACATGCAGCTCCATGAGAAACAGCTAAAACAACTTTATGATCATCTTGATTCATAATATCAGTTAATGTTTTCACCATTCTTTCTCTTAATTCCATCTCACTATCACCACCAAATTGTTTAAAGAAATCACCATAAGGTAGTTTTGGATTTAAACATTCATCTTTTCCTTCAAATGCTCCAAAGTTCCATTCCTTTAAACCTTTGACTCTTGTATAAGGCATTTTCCCATCTGTGACAATTTCTAAAGTATCGCAGGCTCTTTCTGAAGTTGATGAATAAGCGTGATCAAAAGTAATCTGATTATCTTTAAAGTATTCACTTGCAATCTTTGCTTGTTTGATACCAAGTTGTGTTAATGGGGCATCACACCATCCTTGAATTTTATGCTGTAAATTAAATAATGTCTGTCCATGTCTCATTAAATATAATGTTTTTTTCATAATTATTATTCTCCTTTACACATCCATTTTACTCAATTATATTAAAAAAGTACAATATTAATATTGAAATCTGCTATAATGAAATAGAATAGTGAAAGGAGAAATATATGATTGAATTTGAACAACTTATCCATCTTATTGCTTTTGATGAATACAAAACATTATCTCGGGCTGCTAAAGAATTACATATCTCTCAACCTGTTTTGACACGTTCTATGCAAAAGCTAGAAGAAACACTAGATTTAACACTATTTGAACGTACAAAAAATAGAATGTATTTAAACGCAACTGGATTACTTGCGGTAGAACTTGCCAAAAGAATTATCAGTGATACAAAAAGCATGAAAACACAGTTAAGAGAATTTAATAGAAAGCAGCATACTATCTCGATAGGAACATGTGCTCCAGCTCCACAAATCTATCTCAATCAAAAAGTATCAAGATTTTATCCTGATAAAACGGTTTCTAATGAAATTAAAGATATCAATATACTCATAGATGGTCTCAAAGATCATACATACACCTTTATTATTATGCCTTATGAAATTGAAGATGATGATATTGAAAGCATTATGTTCATGGAAGAACAGCTTTACTTCTCACTCCCTCATGATCATCATTTGGCACATCAAAAAGCCATTTCCTTAAAAGAAATGGATGGAGAAAAAATGTTATTGATGTCTAATATTGGTTTTTGGAATCAAATGCATAATGAAACAATGCCAAATACCAAATTTCTCATTCAACAAGATCGAAGTGTTTTTTATGATCTCATCGAATTATCATCTTTACCTTCTTTTACATCAGATTTTAGCATGAAATATGATGGTATCCCACCAAATAGAGTTATTATTCCCATTACTGATAAAGAAGCTCATGCAACATTTTACTGTTGTTATTTAAAAGAAAATGAATCTCAATTGAAAGCATTTCTTTATACATTAAATAAGTAGATCTATTTAATGAAAAGTTCATGATGTACAGAAAAGATCACAGTCCATATCAATAGACTATGATCTTTTTTAATAGAATGACTTATAACAAAGTCATATATATTCTTTTTATTCTTCTTTACTTGATTCAAATTGTGACTGATATAAATCAGCATAGAATCCACCCTTAGCAAGCAATGATTCATGATTCCCAAGTTCCACAATATCGCCATCTTTCATGACAATAATTGTACTTGCATCTTTAATGGTAGATAAACGGTGAGCAATAATAAAACTTGTTCTTCCTTCCATTAACTTATCCATACCTTTTTGAATTAAAACTTCTGTTCTTGTGTCAACTGAAGAAGTCGCTTCATCAAGAATTAATATTTTAGGATCAGCTAAGAATGCTCTGGCAATTGTTAATAATTGTTTTTGCCCTTGAGAAATGTTGCTTGATTCCTCATTAATAATTGTTTCATAACCATCTTCTAGTGTATTAATAAAATGATCAGCATAAGCCAGTTCACAAGCTTTTATCATTTCTTCATCAGTTGCATCCAGTTTTCCATATTTTAAGTTTTCTTTAATTGTTCCACCAAATAACCAAGTATCTTGTAAAACCATTCCAAACAAACTTCTTAAATCACTTCTTGAGAAATCTTTAATATCATGACCATCAATCAAAATAGATCCACTATTTAATTCATAGAAACGCATTAATAATTTAACAATCGTTGTTTTTCCTGCACCAGTTGGTCCAACAATTGCAACACTTTGACCAGCATGGACATGCATTGAGAAATCATTAATAATTGTCTTATCAGGATTATAACCAAAGTTGACATTATTGAATGTGACACTTCCATCTATTTTTTGAATATCTTCGTGTTCTACAACTGGTGTTTCTTTAGACAACTCTTCTTCATCTAAAAATTCAAATACACGTTCAGCAGCTGCTGCAGTTGATTGAAGCTGATTCATAATTTGAGCAAGTTGTGTAATTGGTTGATTAAATTGTCTTACATATTGAATAAATGCCTGAATATCTCCAATTGAAATAGATCCTCCTGTTGCCAAGAAGCCCCCTAATAAACACACACCAACATAACCAATGTTTCCAACAAAAGTTGTTAATGGCTGTAATAAACCAGAAAAGAATTGAGATTTCCATGCAGACTCATACAAATCATCATTGTAAACAACAAATTTCTCTACTGATTCTTCTTCACCATTAAATGCCTTCACAACCTGATGAGCACCATACATTTCTTCAATATGACCATTCACATTTCCTAAACTCTCTTGTTGTTTAAAGAAATATTTCTGTGTTCTCTTCATAATGATTCCCATTAAAGCCATTGATACTGGTAATACACATAATGCCATTAAAGTCATTGGAATACTAATCGTTAACATCATAATTAATATACCTATTACAGTAACAACTGAAGTGACAATCTGTGTCATACTTTGATTTAATGACTGGGCAATCAAATCAACATCATTTGTAACACGAGATAATGTATCACCACTTGAATGCTTATCAAAATAACTTAATGGCAAGCGATCCATTTTTTCAGAAATGGCTTTTCTAAAATCATAAGCAACTCTTTGTGAAATACCAGAAGTTAAGAACCCTTGAATATAATTCAGTAATGCACTTAACAAATAAATACAACCTAAGAAAATCAATATCTCTGCAATAGCACCAAAATCAATACCACCAGTATTTGAGATTTTCGAAATAATACCTTCACTTAATTTATCAGTTGCCTTAGCTAAAATCTTTGGTCCAAAGATAGCAAAGACAGTTGATCCAGTCGCAAAAATAATAATAAATATAAATTTAACATAATAAGGTTTTAAGTAAGCAAATAATTTTTTTAGTGTTCCTTTAAAGTCCTTAGCTTTTTCTGTGGCATGTCCACCATGTCCCATTGGTCCTCTAGGCATCTGCTAATTCCTCCTTTGAAAGTTGAGAATAAGCAATCTCTTGATAAACTTGACAATCTTTCATAAGTTCTTCATGAGTTCCTTTTCCAACTATTTTTCCTTTATCCAAAACAATGATCTGATCAGCATCCATAATAGATGCAATTCTTTGACCAACAATTAAAATTGTGTTTTGTGTTTTTTCTGTTAGCTTACTTAATTCTTTTCTTAAAATAGCATCAGTTTTAAAATCTAATGCCGAGAAACTATCATCAAAAATTAATATCTCAGGATTTTTTGCCAAAGCTCTTGCAATAGCTAAACGTTGTTTTTGTCCTCCTGAAACATTTGTTCCACCTTGTGAAATCTCTTCACTTAAACCTTTTGGTTTATCATCAACAAACTCGCTCGCCTGGGCAATACGAATAACTTCATTTAAATCTTCATCACTTGCATCACGTGCACCATATTGAAGATTAGAGCGAATTGTACCTGAGAAAAGAACACCTTTTTGTGGAACAACACCAATTAATTCTCGTAAATCATGTTGTTTCACTTTTCTAACATCAACTCCATCAACGAGAATTTCACCTTCTGTAACATCATAGAAACGAGGAATCAAATTAATTAATGTTGATTTTCCTGATCCTGTTGAACCAATAAAAGCAGTTGTTTGACCAGGTTTAGCTGTAAAGTTAATATCACTTAAAACAGCTTCATGGGCACCAGGGTATTGGAAAGTTACATTTTTGAATTCCACTAAACCTTTTTTGCTTGCATAGAAATCTTCTGCAACATCAGGATCTTTAATTTTTAATTCTGTTGATAAAACATCATAAACTCTACCTGCTGCAACACTGGCACGTGGAATCATGATGAAAATCATTGCAATAAATAAGAATGACATAATGATATTCATTGTATATTGAATAAAAGCCATCATTTCACCAATTGCAATATTTCCTAAATCCATTTGCTTTGCTCCAACCCAAACAACAAGAACAGCTGCAATATTCATAATAAACATCATAATTGGCATTAAGGTTGCCATAGCACGATTCACAAATAAATTAACTTTTGTTAAATCATCATTTGCACCATCAAAACGTTCCTCACTATGTTTTTCATTACCAAATGCTCGAATAACAAGAACTCCTGTTAAATTCTCTCTCATTGTTAAGTTCAATCTATCAATTAAGGATTGAATAACTTTGAATTTAGGCATAACCACTTTGATTAAGATGAATAAGACAACACTAATCACAATCAAAATCATAAAGATAATCCATGTCATTGATGTTGAATGTGTTAAAGCTTTGTATAAAGCTCCAATTCCCATCATAGGTGCAAATAATACAATTCTAAGTAACATAATCACGAGCATTTGAACTTGCGTTATATCATTTGTTGTACGCGTAATTAATGAAGCTGTTGAAAACTTATTAAATTCTGTATTTGAAAAACTCTCTACTTTCTTGAAAACAGCCTTCCTTAAATCTCTAGCAACACCGGCCCCAACACGAGATGATAGGAATGCTGAACTCATCGCTGCAATAGAACCAATTAAGGCAATACCTAACATAATTAAACCAGATTTAAGTATATAATCTGATTGAATTTTATCGACATCAGCGCCCAATCCAATATACTCTGTTTTCACACCATTACCAGCAGCAATTAACATTGTTGTTTCACCCATGGCATCCATTTGTTCATCAATACTTTTTGTCATTTCTTTTTTTGCTTCTTCATCCATCATTGAAAAGACTTTATAAAGATCAGTACCTGCTGGTAAATTACCAAATCTTTCTTTGTATTCATCAGAATTTGGATCCATTGAATCAATAGAAGATACCATTAACATTGGTTTCACTAAAGCACTTTCTAATTGTTCATTTTGTTCTTTAGAAAGATCTTTTAATAAATAGGCATCTTTCAATTTTGGAAATGTTTCTTTGATATCATCATCTAAATCATTATAACTTGTGAATGTATAACTAGATTTAATGACTTCTTGTTGAGCATCATCAGCAAAAATCAAAAGATGTTGTAATGTTTCATCACTTAAAACATCAGCAACTGGGCTATCAAATCCACCTGCTTGAATTCCATTTGTAACTATCTTGCTCATATAATCAGGCAACGCTAACTCTGATTGAGATTGAATAAAGACAAACCCAATACAAAGAATAATTGGTAACCAAAATTTATAAGCAAATTTTCGCAACTTGATCATTCAATTTCCTCCTTTATATTTTTTTGAATTTTATGAATAACTTTTAATACAGATTCATATTCCTCATTTGTAATACCTTTACAAATAACCTCTTGATAATGATGAATTGCATTCTCCATATCATTCATAAGTTTTTCCCCTTTTTTTGATAAAACAATAGAATAAACTCTCTTATCATTTCTATCAACTTCTCTTTCAACCAACCCCGAATCAACCAAACGTTTTATTCTTACTGAAAGAGTCGCCTCTGTAATATGAAGATGTTTTGCAATTTCTTTTTGATTCATCTTTTCATTTCTAATAAGATATAATAACTTCCCTTGTTCTGGAGTAATATCCTGACAATGTCCAGACATCATTTTGTTATGCAATTTATGGACCATTCGTAATTCTTCCATAATTATACTCAGTTTTTCATATTTCATGCTTCTTCACCCCTTATTACTTAGCGCACTAACTATTATAGTTAGTCGACTAAGTAATGTCAATACAAATATAAAAAAGAAACTTCTTTTTATGAAATTTCTTCTTTAACCATATATTTTTCTAATAATCTAACAACTTCCTCAATGAGCTCATCACAAGTTTGTCGATTAACTTTTTTATCAGTTTCTCTTAACCCTAAAAGTTCACCACAAATGACTGAACCATGACTTTCTTCAAATTCTTTGCATAGTGAAGCAACTTTCTTATTAACAAATTGTTTTTGTTTCACATCCGCAGCTTCTTTTCCAAACTTTTGACCTAAGACCATGGCTCCACCTGTCAATGTGCCACAGATTTCACGGGTCATTCCTAACCCACCACCAAAACCATAAGCAGTTTTCATGGCATCTTCTTTTGAAATATCTAATAAATCTAAATAGGCTGCAAAAACAGCTTGAGCACAATTATATCCTTCATGATGTGTTTCATAAGCAACTCTGACTCTTTCTTCTATATTCATTCTTACTCCCTTATTTGTCCTTGTCCATAAATTCGATATTGAAATGATGTCATTTCTAAAAGTGCAAGTGGACCTCTTGCATGCAATTTTTGTGTACTGATACCGAGTTCTGCACCAAAACCAAATTCTCCACCGTCACTAAAACGAGTTGATGCATTATGATAAACACAGGCTGAGTCCAAAGAGTTTAAGAAAAGTGTCGCTGCTTCTTGATTCTCAGTCACAATACATTCAGAATGCTTTGTTGAATATTTATAAATATGATCAATGACCTCATCAATGGAATCAACAATTTTCACTGCTACAATATAATCATCATATTCAGTAGCATAATCTTCCTGTGTTGCTTTTTGACATGAAATCATACCACATACACGCTCATCACCACGAATCTCTACCTTTCCATCAAAAGCCTTTACCATTGCTACAAGATACTCTTTAGCAATATCTTTATGAACTAGAATTGTTTCAATGGCATTACAGACTGATGGTCTTTGTATTTTAGCATTCACTGAAATAGCAATAGCTTTGTGCATATTAGCATCTTTATCAATATACAAATGACAATTCCCTGCACCTGTTTCTATGACAGGAACTGTTGCGTTATGGATGACATGCTCTATCAGTCCTTTACCTCCTCTTGGCACCACAACATCTACATACTCATTGGCAGTAATTAATTGTGAAACCATTGAACGATCAGTATTTTCAATAAGAGTAATCGTTCCTACTGGAAGAATATGACGTGTTGCTTCTTGCATAATACGTGTTAATATTTGATTAGAACATAATGCTTCCTTGCCGCCTTTTAAAACACAGACATTACCAGATTTAATGCATAAACATGCAATATCCACTGTGACATTTGGTCTTGATTCATAAATAATACCAAAAACACCTATTGGCACTCTCACCTGTTTAATAAGCAAGCCATTAGGTCGATGAATCTCTCGAATAACTTGACCAACTGGGTCACTTAATGTTGTTAATTTTAAAACATCTTCAGCAATGTTTTCAATTCTCTGCTGTGTTAACAAAAGACGATCAACCATAGCAGATGACATCCCATTTGCTTTAGCATTATCAATATCAATCTGATTTGCTGCAATAATTTCATCAACATGCTTTTTTAATGCATATGAAATTGATGTTAAAGCTTGATTTTTTTGTTCAGTACTTATCTTTAACATTGTACGGCTTGCCTTTTTAGCAAGTTCCAACTGGATCTGTAAAACACTATCCATAGCAATCCCCTCCTATAATAACCATATTATTTGCATGAACAACAACATCATAATCTTTATAATGTAATATAGATTCAATTTCACAACTTTGATGACCCATAATCAATTTAATTTCTTCACTTGAATAATTGCTTATACCCTTAGCAATCTTTTCACCACGAACATTCATAATATCTACAACCTGCCCCCTCATAAAATGCTCTTGCACATTGACAATTCCCTTCGGCAACAAACTTTTACGATGAACCTGCAAAGCTTCAGCAGCACCTTCATCAACAACTATGCATCCTTTTGAACTTGTTCGATAAGTAAGCCAATGAACTTTGGCATTCATATTCACACCACTTTTCCCATTAAACCAAGTTCCACTTTCATGTTCATCAAAAATATGCAAAATACTATTTTCCTGTTGACCATTAACAATCACCAGATGACTCCCATAATCATTCACAATCTTAGCTGCTCTGATCTTTGTTGCCATGCCACCAGTTCCTAATCCCGAAGATGTATCACCTGCCATATGACGTATATCATCATCAACATAATCTACAAATTTAATCAGTTGTGCATCTTTATCAACATGTGGATTCGCTGTATAAAGACCATCAATATCACTAACAAGGATTAACATATCGGCTTCTACAACAGGAACAATTAAAGCGGCTAGTGTATCATTATCACCAACTTTAATTTCATCAACTGCCAATGCATCATTTTCATTCACAATCGGAATCACACCATAGTGCATCAAAGAATGCATTGTATTGGTAAGATTAATCAATCTTTTTCGATCATCAAAATCACCATGATTTAATAGAACCTGTGCACATTCAATATCAAACAATTGAAATATTTCTTCATAGATTTGCATTAATTTTGCTTGTCCAATAGCTGCTAAAGCTTGCTTCTCTGGTATCGTTTGTGGTTTTTCCTTCAATCCTAAAGCCCCCATACCAGCAGCAATTGCTCCTGAAGAAACTAAAACAATAGAATAATCTAATTCTATCAATTTTGATATTTGTAAAATTAAATATAAAATCTTTTCTTTTTCAATTTGTCCTTTCTGATTACAAAGTGAAGAAGAACCAACTTTAATAACAATCTTCTTAATTCCCTGTAAATCTCTCATCATAATCCCCTCTTATCTCTTTATAAAATAAATATTTAGCAATCTCAAATCTTCCTTTAAATACCCCAATATAGAAAAACAAAGATGTAACCATACAAAATAACATTAATATTTCATTTATTGTCCCCACAAACAATAAAACAAGACCTGTCACACTCCAATACAATGCATGCCTCAATATATAACCAATATAAAGCTGAATAAATTTAAACATATTTCCTTTCATCAATTGAATTGAATATTGAATACATTCACTCCAAGAAAATTCTTCTAGTTCCATAACATATGGTACAGGCATAAATAAGCCTGTCAAACCTAAATAAACAAGAAGACACACAATAAAATTAAGAACTATAAATGCATTCTCTGCAATCAAAGCAATTTCTTGAAAATCAGGAACAAAAAACTCTGTTTGAATAAAAGCATTTCCTAAAGAAGAAAACCATTCTATTGATAGTTCTGGAATGAAGTGATGAAATGAAAATATTGTTGGTAAAGCCACAACTACTGTCAGAAATAAAATAATAGCTTTTCTCATCAAGTAAGCAGGAGCAACACGTGGGAATTCCATAATTCCAACCATTGATTGATGATAATCAATACGTGCATGATCTTCATCTGTTAGTTTCATGACACACTTTACATAACCATGAGCAATTGGTGATAAAAAGAGTGAAACAAAAAAGGAGAATAACCCGCTTTGCAAGTATTGTGCGAGTAATCCAACATAACCAACATAGAAAAACTCTGGTATAATCTGTTGACGATATTTTAAATATATATGATTTGCCTGTTGCTTTATTCCCCTTATATTCATACTATGTCCTCTCTTGTTTTACTATTATACACAACTTCATCATAAAAGTAAAAGAAAAGCCACAAACTCTAAAATTCGTGACTTTCATCCATTATTTTACTTTATCTAAAGAATATAAGATATTTCCTTCTTTACCATCTCTTCTACCTTGACCATTAGTTTTAGTTTCATGACAAGCATACAATTGTATACCATGAAATAATATTGGAAAATGAGCATCTTGTCTGGTTAAAATCAAATCACAACATTCAATAACATTATCTAACAATTCTTTATGAGATGTAAATGTTCCGTGATTTCGATATATAATATCATAATCATTTTCATATTCCTTCAAACAAATTAAACTTTTTTGATAATCTAAAACAGATGATGAAAATTCATCAAATAAGAGAACACCAACCCCACATGCATCTCCAAAAATAATAGTGCGTTCTTCTTTAATAAGTGGACACATCATTCCTGGTGTATGTCCCTTCACTAATATCATCTGAATAGTTATACCACCTAAATCAAAACAATCATTATCTTGAATATCTTGTATATCTCCTTGATATGTAGGTATAAATATCTCTGCATCTATCTGCATAGGAGAATGAGCATTTGTATCTTCAATTCGGAACTGCATATCACCATGTTTATGAAATACTGGCATATCATCATGATTCATATACACTTCATCAAACAAACCAGCTCCACCCATGTGATCAAGATGCCCATGAGTTAAAATAACAATAATTGGGAGGTCTGTCATCTGCTCCACATACGTTTTAATATTTCCTATCCCATTACAAGTGTCTAATAAACATGCCCTGTCATCTCCAATCACCAAATAACAACAAACACCTGTTATATCTATAATTCGATAAATACGTTCACTTAATTTTTCGTGTTTAAAATATACCATATATCACCCTACACTAAACTTTCATCTAATTTCATAAACCACATCACTACAAACCCAATAACAACAGAAACAACCATTGATATTCCTAATAAAATATAATTTGAATTTGGTCCACCTAAAAATGCTGGTAAAATATATAATCCATTTGATGGGCTTAAAACATATGCTTTTAAACCTAATAATCCTGTCACAACACCTGCTATAAAACCTGATATAATTCCTGCATATAACGGTGTTTTATAAGGAATATTCAAGCCATATAACATAGGTTCACCAACCCCACCAAACAACCATGTAATAAAGTAACCTAAAGTCAATTGTTTTTTCTTTTTATCTTTAAACTTAATAACACAAGCCAACGTCACTCCTGCTCCAGCATAACTACAAGCAAAAATAGCAGGTATAATAAAAGCATCATATCCAACCATTGGGAATGTCATAAATAAGAAAGCCATCAAAACAGTATGCATTCCTGTTAAAACCAATAGTCCAAAAGTAGCACCAACGACTCCTACTGCCAATGGCCCAGCAACATCATACAAACAAATAATACCTTGACAAATATATTGTCCTGCAAATGATCCCAAAGGACCAAACAAACATAATTCTAATGGTAACATAATCAACAATGTTCCTAAGGGAATTCCAAAAACTTTTAGTACATCTGGTGTATACTTCTTAAAGAAACGTTCTACATAAGAAGCAACCCAAATTGTAAGTATGATTGGAATGATTGATGATGTATAATTTTGTGCTACAGCAGGTATGCCGTAAACATCGAATTTCGTTCCATCAGCTGCTAATTGAATTAAAGTTGGATGAATAAGAATAGCTCCTAAAAACATCCCCATTAACTCATTAAATCCAAATTTTTTAGATGCTGTATAACCTACATAAATAGGTATAAAATACAATCCTGCATCACCTACAAACTGAAAAAGAACATACAAACTATCTTTTTCAGTGAAAACGCCTAACAATTGAGGACCCAATACAGCTACGATTGCTTTACAAATTCCCATACATAATAAAATGGGAATTAATGGTGTCATACATCCAGCTAAAGCACCCATAATGTTATTTATATAAGACTTGATATCTTTTTTAATAGGTTCTTTAATTTTACAGTGTTCTTCTTGTAGCTTATCTTGATTTGGTAATAATTGCATGACTTCATCGTATAAATTTGTCACTTGTGGTCCAATAATCAATTGAAATTGTCCACCTTTATAAACAACACCCATAATTTCATTCATTGCCTTTAATTCATCTTGATTTGCTTTTTCAATATCATTTAAGCTAAATCTTAATCTTGTCATACAGTGAGTCACTGATTTGACATTTTCCTTGCCACCAACTTTTTCTAAAATTGTTGATGCTAAAACTTGATTCGTCATTTTTTTATCCTCCACTTTAATTAGATATATTAAAATAAAGGTTTAGCCAGCCTGACTGTCACTATCCAGTTTGAGAAAATCTTCACCTCCCTTAGTTAAAGTTATATTTAATGTTCAGTTAATTTAATAACGTGAACTAATAAATATAAGATTTCTCCCTCTAAGGCTTCATCATATTTCATTGAAACATAATCTAATATTTTTAAAACGCATTGATATTGTTTTAAATATTCATTTTGTAATGTCTTTAAAAGAGTTTGACTTTTTTCAGAGTGAATATTTTGTTGATTAATAATTCTTTCAAAAAATACTCTTAAATGCATTATAAATCTTGTATACTCTAATCCATCTTTATCAATGTTCAAATCAAAACAAGATTCTACTATATCATACACATCATCAATCATAGTTGTAATTTCAATAACTTCTTTAAATTCTGTATTCATCTGGGCATTGACTATATGTAAAGCAATAAAGCAAGCTTCATCATCTTCTATCTTAATATCAAACAATTCTCTAATCATTTCTACAACCAATAATCCCGCTTGATATTCCTCTCGATATAATCTTTTCACATCCCACAATAGAGCATTATCAAAAACTATTCCCATCTTTACTCTTTCTAACAAATTAAAAATATGATCTGTCAATGTTACATAAATTTTATCACTTAACTCTTTATGAATATTTGCCTTAATGACATCTATCATATCTTCACAAGCATTAATACAATCATATGGAATATGAACAAGAATTTCTTGATATCTTCGATTTATTTCCTGATTTTTAATAACAAATATTTTATCAATTTTATTTTGATTGATTTCATCACCACTCTTCTTTTGAAATGCAATCCCTTTTCCCTTCACAATAATATCTTCACCAGACTCATCAACACTCATAACAGCGTTATTATTTAAAATCCTCTTAATTATCATAAAACACCTATTGAATATCTAAAATAACATCTTGAATTGTTAATTCATCTGCCTCGGTTTTATGAATTAATGAATATTGAGATAATTGAGTGATGATAACCATAACATCGGTTTCATATCCTGCATTTTTAATCTTTTCAACATCAAACTCTATTAACAAGGTTCCCTCTTCTACCACATCTCCAACATGCACATAACTTTTAAAACCTTCACCATCCATTTCAACTGTATCAATACCAATATGGATTAAGACTTCTACACCGTCTGTTAATATTAATCCAATAGCATGATAAGTTGGAAATAACATACTCACTCTACCACTTGCGGGGGCATATACTTTTCCCACACTTGGTACAACAGCAATGCCATCTCCCATCATCTTTTGAGAAAATGCTTCATCGTTTACTTCTTCTAAATACTTCTTTTTTCCATCTACAACACTCATTAATTTCATAACTTTTCCTCCTTATACAAAAAGACCTGAATGCATAATTAAAAAATTATGTAAACAGGTCTTGCTTAACTTAATAATGACAATACTGAACTACATTTATTAAAATAACATAATTCAACAAAATTGTAAAGGCTTTCTTTATATTTTGTTTTATTAGTATGATTGTAATAAAACAAATATATCATGTTCATCTTTAATTGATACAATTTCAACTGCTAGTTTTTCTAATTGTTCCCTTGAACTGTTCTCTATCATAGTAACGACTTCTGATGATAAATATCCTACCTTTTTGTTTAATTGTTTCAGTATTGTTAAACACATTCCTTCCTGTACTGCCTTCTTTCTAAAGTTATCAATCGATTCGCACATATCAATTTCCTCCTTCTCTTCTTTCCTGACTATCTTCAATAACTCTTCTCCCTTATCTACCAGTGATGCCAATACAATCGCTGTATCTC
>NZ_CFJNYH010000056.1:0-15103 GCF_984815275.1 Coprobacillus sp. | reverse complement strand
CGATCTTGTTGTAATGACTAATGATTCCGCTTTTAATGATGCTGATTTTTGCCCAATTGGAATCTCTCTCATAACTTTAGTATCTAACTGATATAATGTTGGAATGACAGAAATAACCTCTTCATTATCATCACGCTCAAAACGTCTTGATAATTTCAATGCACGAACAACATCATCACTTGTAATTTGATCTGAAGGAGAATTAACTTTTGTGATTCCATCACTTTGATAGATATGTGCGTGAAATGATGGAATACATAAAGCGACTTTTGTAATTGTTGCCCCTAACGCTGCTGAAGCTTCATCTAACAATGTTTTAATCTCACTTACAACAGTTGGCATACTTTCGATTTTCCCTTTACGAATACCATGACTCGTCATCTTTTTAGAAAATAATATATTTATATTTGCACTTACAACTTCACCCACTAAGAGTTTGACAGTTGCACTTCCTATATCTAATACAGCATAGATATCTTTCATAAATGATTCTCCTTTAAAAAATACTTCTACAATATTGTATCATAAAACCAACGATAAGAAAACAGATAATCTTGAAAGAATATATGTTTTTTTTGTCGAGAAAAAGAATTGTTTTCAGTCCCTCACTTCATTGATGACAGGTTGAAGTTCATTTTTTAAATTCAAGATAAAATCTTCACTTTTCTCATAGAGTGTTATCATTATTATATTTATTACTGTTAACTCTAAAATAATTTTCTATATTTAAATATACAATTTTTACAGGCAAAGGAATAATTAAAAATTATTCCACCACTCTATAATCTCTATTGCATAGTTCCAGTTGGTTTCTATCCTCTAAATCATATTATAGCTATCTGTCTGTTAGATAATTCCGATTGTCTGTAAGTCAGCTTATCGATATCAGTTATAACTTTTTTCTTTCATGATGATTATTTCGTTCACTATAGCTGTGTGTTATACCCTTGTTTACCTCATAACTATAATGATAATCCTCTTTAACTTTCCTCTATACATTATCCCTCTTCTTGCGATACCATATAATGCTACTTTATGGATCAGTATCCTTTAGGCTTCACTGGTGGTACTTAAGGAAAAACAATTATTGGTATGATAGATATTTTTAAGAGACTTCGAAATTATGATAGTAAATTGTAGAGATAGTGCTCTTAGGCATAATGAGACTCGTTCTTAAAAAAGAGCAAAACAAATACACATAAACATATGTATATTCATTTCACTTGGAAACCTTCCGCATTCTTGTTACAAAGCAAATGAACATCAAAAATTCTTAATAAATAATAAAAAAACATCAAAAGCAATATATCTTATTTCAAGATTGCCATAACATCACTAGATCTTATATCATCCTTATCATGCCTAAAAAAGGAGGGATTTCTCCCTCCTTTCATGCTAACATCCTTTGGGGTAATCCCCCCTTAAAAAGTTATATTAACGCTTTAAACACAGCACTGTTTTCAATCACCTTTTGTATAATGAACTGACTTTAAGCATCAATAACTTATTGTGAACTCTGTCCTTCTTCCTTCTTACCAAGAGTTTGTGAAGTTCCTTGACTTGGTACTGTTCCTGTACTTGGAACAGTGTTAGGAACAATAACTTCATTCACATGAACTTTAACACTTATGCTTTTTTCAATCACTTTTGGCTCAACGATTACATTTTCTTGTTTTGGTTTTACAAGAGGAGTAACAGCATACGTACTATTCGCTGTCTTAGGTATCCATGTAATAACTCCAGAAGATGGATTCGAAGCTATATAATCTGTAATCACTTGATTTGATGGATTATAATAAACAACCAAAGGAGTCGTATAACCTTCAACATTATCTCCATTATGTCCTGCATCTCTAAAACAATCCGTTATTGATTCGAGATTATCAGGCAATGAAATTATTCCGCTCATATATTCACAGAAATCAAATGTATAATTCATAGAAGTAATTGAATTTGGTAATGTTAATGTTACTTTTTTAAGAGCAGCATACTCAAACATATAATCAATATTTGTAAGTTTCTTAGCATTGGCAAATAAATTCGATGGAATTTGTTCAACCATTGACATCTCAAACATGGAAACAGCTGATTCGACTCTATTCGATAATTGATAATCATTAGGGACATTAGTAAATTGACTAGACTTAAATAAGTTATCAAAGTTGGAAATTGTATCTGGCAGATTTTCAGGAAATGCCTTAAGGTCAGGTGCTAAAAACGATATTGGCATTCTCCAATCGAGTGCATTACCGTTCTTGGCAAATCTTATATAACTTCCTCCAAGGGTGTTGCTAGTGAGATTAGATACTTCTTGACTAATATAGAAATTAGCAGTAGTAAAATTTGGATCAGTTAATAACTCTCCTATATTTTCATCATTTACATAAAGATAAGCTCTGGCATCAGAAGCACCCGTAAATGTCATCTTATAATCATCACGATAATCACCAAGTTCTTGTTTGAAAATCAAACGTTTTTTCGTTGTCGTATTTTCAAATATATTGCTTTCAACTTTATAACCACTAGTACTACTTGAACTAAAACTTTTTGGAAGAATTACATCCTCTGTATTATTTTCACCTGAAAACATCTTGTAAGTTGAAGTCACTTCAATTGATTCATTTTTCCCTTGCCACATAATTTTACCATTCATATCTGCATAAGCACTTAAATCCACTGTTTCTTCTGTTCCAATGTATTTAAGATAAGCACCATTATATGGACCATTAGGATCACTGACTTTTACAAACATTGTCTCATCTAAACTTTTACTTATCCAATCAATACGCGACTCTGGACTATCATCATAAAAATACTGAACATAATTAGCAATCTCCTCATTTGATCCATTATAATAAACTTTTAATCGTGGATTGTCTACATTAGTAGCAGCATAATCAAAAGACCACATCATATTATTAATATAATCTCCCAGTGTGATTTCTCCAGTGAGGTTTTCACAATTTTCAAACATAGCTTCTACATTTTTAATTGAGTCAGGCAATTTTATATTAACGTTTTGAAGCTGAGTACAACCATTAAATGCATGAGGTGCATTAACAAGACGTTTTGTATGATCAAAGAATCCATCTGGAATACTAGTGATTTGCGTATTCCTAAAGATAGACTCAATATCAACAAGGCTTGAGGCGTTATCTAAAAAGCCTTGTGGAATTTCGTCAATTGCTGTATTCTCAAACATACCTACTGCAGTAGTAACATTATTTGATATTTTAAAGTCATTAGCTATTTTTTGAATCTTCGAATCAGAAAATGCATAATTCAAATCAGTCAGTGTATCAGGCATATTTTCTGGAACTTCACGTAAATTATCCTTTATTAATGATAGTGATGTCCAATTCTTATTTCCTTCCTTGGCAAATCTAATAATGCTTCCTGATATATCAGTCAGATCAGTTGTTTCTGAAGAAATATATAAATACCCCTGCGGATGAGCAAAATTTATATCCAGTTTATTATCATCATTTACATAAACGTAAGTTCTTGCATCAGTAGCATCTGTAAAATTGATATCTTTATCATATTTATGATTAACTTCCAGCATCGTTTTATAAACCAAACGCTTTCTTGTTGTTGTTCCAGCAAATATATTTTCATTTACTGTATACTTCGGTCCGTACCGCATCCATTCTTCATAAAATGGGTTAAAGTGTACTGGAAGAATAATGTCTTCAGCGTTATTTACACCCTCAAACATCTTATAAGTTGAAGTCACTTCAATGATGTCATTATCACCATGCCAATAAAGATGCTCGACATTTCCATAAGTTGGACTTCTCTTGACAACCATATAACGACTTAAGTCTACTGTTTCTTGCGTTCCTATATATCTAAGATAAGAGCCATTATACGGTCCTGCAGAATCAGTCACTTTCTCAAACATTGTTTTATCTAAAATATTGTTTGTATCAAACCACATGACCTTGTCTGATTCAAAGTTTCCTGAATTCACATAATCTTTAATTTGAGAATGCGATGAATTGTAATAAATATGTAATGCTGCTGGAGTTTCTACCGGAATCTCTGAATCTGACGCAGATAAATAAAAACTATCCCTCAATGTAAATACACTGTTGTTAGGAAGATAAAGTCTTCCACATAATGTGCTCGCATAAGCAAAGAAAGCATCCATATTTGTTATTGAATCTGGTAATTTAATATTGAATTGTGTTTTCACATTAGTCGAACTAAACATCCCGCTAATATCAGTTAGTGATGATGCATCATCAAATAGATGTGATGATATTTTATTTAAGTTTTCTATAGATTCAAACATATCTTGAGTTGTTGTAACTTTATCAGACAGTCGGAAAGATTCTGGAATTTCCGGAATCGTAGAATGTCCAAATGTTGTTATATAAGAAGTCGTATTATCTGGCATATTTTCTGGGAATTCCTTCAACTGACAACCCTCAAATGTATTATTCATTTCAGTCCAATTAACATTTCCTTTTTTATCAAAGCGAGCATAATCTATTTCTCTATTCTGTAGTAGCGAATAGGAAAAATCATTCAAATTATCAAAATGTGAAGAAATATAGATATTCTTGTGCCCACTAGAGCCTACTTGTTGCACATTAGCATTATCCACATAAACATAAGCTCTTGCATCAGCAGCACCATCAAAGGTCATATCAGATATATTTTCCGACACATCCCTAAAAGTTAGACGTTTTTTCGATGTTGTACCTTCAAATATATTCGTATTGATGATATCTCTTGTAAAGTACTCATTTAAGATAATATCCTCTACATGATTATCTCCCTCAAACATTTTATATGTTGAATTAACTGGAATAATGGATTCTCCACTTCTCCAATACAATATTCCATCATCATTTACATAATCCGCAAAATCTATTGTTTGTTCTGAACCAATATATCTAAGGTAATGACCAGAATATGGTCCATTAGGATCTTTTACCTTCTCAAACATACTGTCTGTCAAATATTTTGCCATATTGCTATAGTCTATCCAAGTGATTTTATCATCATAATAACTATCCTTATAAGAACTTATCATTTGATTTGAAGGATTATGGAAAACGAGTAGCGGAGTATTGTAACCCTGATAATTGGATGCATCTACTCCCGCCCAGGAGAAACACCTTTCCATATCATCTGTAATACCATCTGACAATACGATTGTGCCTCGAAGAGCCCGTGTATCCAAAAACATATCAGTCATTACTGTGACCGAATTAGGTAATCCAATCGATACGTCAGCAAGAGAGGAACATAGAGAAAACATATTAGCGGTATTTTCTAGTTTTTTTGCTTTATCAAACAAATTCGAAGGTATAGATACAATATTTGTAGCCCTAAACATCCCTTTGGCAACTACAGCTTTATTAGATAGTTGAAAGTTTTCTATGTTATCTTTGGTAAAAGTAGCATAATCAAAAGTACTGGTATAATCAGTCACTGTATCCGGCATATTTTCCGGCATTTCATAAAGATGACTATTAGAAAATGTATATTGCATACTCGTCCAGTTAGCATTCCCTTTTTTATCAAAACAAACTCTTAAATCAATATTATTAGAATCCATACAAAGATCGTCAAGGCTCTCACATTCTGACGAAATGTAGATATTTCGATGAATTTTAGTAGCCCCTGCCTCAACTGCTGCTTTATCTATATAGAGATAAGCATGTGCATCAGCAGCATCTTCAAATACTCTGTTACTAATATAATCCTCACCGTAAAAAGTTTTACATTTTAGAATCAAACGTTTTTTAGATGTTGTGCCTAAGAACGTATTCGTAGCAATAATAGTTTCCTCGCGGTCAGACGCTGGTAAAAAAACATTTTCTACATGATCATTACCCATAAACATCTTAAATGTTGACTCCACATTGATGAGTGCATCACCATTCTTCCAATACAATTCTCCAGAAACAGTATCTCCATATTTGATCAAATCCACATCTTCATCTGTACCTATATATTTCAGGTATTTATGATTATATGGACCATCATTCCCATCATCAACCAATTGAAACATTGTATTATCTAGCAGTTTGGTGTCCTTACATATCCAGGTAAGACTTGATGGATTTCTGTTTTCAATATAGTTTGTAATCACCGAATTGAATCGATTATAAAAAACAACTAACGTTGATGGACGTTGATCATCATCAGGCAGGGATGCACTATCTCCAGTACGATCAAAACTTTCCTCCATTTCTTCTATATTGTCTGGCAATGTGATAAACCCTTGAAGATACTCTGCTCCACTAAACATATAATTAATATTTACTAGACTTGTTGCATTGTCAAAGAAATGTGATGGTAACTTTGTTAGTCCAGTATTCTCAAACATATTGTAGCTTTCTACAACTTTATCAGACAATTGAAAATCTTCTGGTATCTCCGTTAAGGACATACAGTCCCCAAATGTATATGAATAGTCAGTCACAGTATCTGGCATATTTTCAGGAAACTCATTTAAAGCTGTTCCATAAAATGCATTATACAGGCTTAGCCAGTCAGCATTTCCATCCTTATCAAAGCGTACTTTTTCAGTATTGTAGATACCATTATCAGCAGTTAATATATTACTTATATCTAGTACATCTGATGATATATACATGACGATAATCAAGTGACCAAAAATTGTGTCTAAGACTTTCATCCATATAAACATAAGCCCTTGCATCCTGAGCATCAAACTCAATATCCGATACATCTGTTTCAAGATATAAACTACTCAATCTTCTTTTCTTTGTTGTATTTCCAAATGTATTCGAATCAATTCCAATTGCCATAATTCCGCTTGGCAAAATGAAATCCTCTGCAATCAAATTATCATCTTCAAACATTTTATATGTTGAGTTAATTCTATATATTCCAGTTGCATCCTCAAAATAAATGTTATTAACATATGCGTATTTTGTTAAATCAATCTTGTCTATATTAGCTCCCTTGTACTTTAGATAAAATTTCTGTGTTATATGATCCTCATAAGGTCCAGCTATGTCATTAATTCTTTCAAAAAGATTGCTGACTCCGCCTTTTTCTCGATACTCAACCAGTTCTCCAGGTTCAGATGTCTTATGAGCACTAATAAAATTTCTAAGCATTGGGCTATGATAAGCAATAAGCGGCTGTGTACTATCTCCAACTGGAGCAGCTGCCGTTCCAGCATCACGGAATATAGAATTCATTTCAGAAATATAATCTGTTAAGTATATATTTCCAGTCACGTTTGCACATCCCTCAAAGAGATTGTTTGCTTTCTCTACTTTATCTGGCAAGACAAAATCCACATAGCCAATTGGAGTATTCGCAAACATACGACTTACATCTGTTAAATTCTTTAGATTAATTAATAGATTTTTCTGAACAGATGAAATTTGTGTTCCTGCAAACATACCACTCGCATCCATTACATTGACAAGATCATTTAAAGCCTCATCTCCAATGGTCGTTATCGGTGTTCCGGCAAACATCTCACTCACTGTTTTAATACTATTTTGCCCCGTAAATGAGTTTATTAAATCATTTGGAAGTTCTGTAACAAGTGTATTTTTGAACATTTTTGAGCAATTCTCTAGAGTATCTAATCTCTCTCTTATCAAATACCAAGAACAATCACTCAAATTAGAAACCAAGGTTCCCATAAACATACCCTCTACATTTTTAATTCCAGCAGGTAGAACAAGATTAGAAGGAATTATACTTATCTTGCTTTCTGCAAAACAATAACTTAAATCTGTTATTGTCACGTTATCCGTCAGTCTCGTAAAGTTTTCTGGTATCACTTCAATCTGACTATTGTAAAACATATGGTTTAAATCATTCCAGTTTAAATTATAATCTTCATCAATACAAACATCTTTGACCGCTGAATTACTGAATAATCCCACAAGAGAACTTATTTCATTTGGGACATAAACATTCATATAGTTCTTGACAGTATTTTTATTGCTATCAGTTATATATGCATAGATTTTTGCATCTGCATAGTTAAATGTTTGAGACGATAAATCGTTTGCTGTATTCCTATAGATCAAACGTTTACCTGTGGAAGTTCCATCAAACATATTTTTATTTATTTTCCCTGTATAACTTTCCGGAAGAAATATATACTTAGTTCCACGATTTTTTGCAAACAACATATATGTATCTGTAATTTCTGTTCCAGCAAGAGTGAACTTTCCATTCACCACTTCATCTTTAAAATCCACAGTCCATGATGTCGCTGTCGAATGCACATAATACTTCCCAAATCCATCTTTTTGATCATACGGTGCATTCGCATCTCCATAGACTCTTTCAAAATAAGTATTCTTTACTTTCACTTGCCCACTTGTCTCCAGGTTTTTTATATACCTTGCAAATGTGTATGTGCATAGAGCTAACATCACTGCACAGATGGCCATGATGATGACTGTTGTCCTCTTCTCTTTTCTTAATTCCATCTGTCAACTCCTCCTAGTCTTTCTGTACCGATGTTACTTTTACATTGAAACCAAAATCTCCTGCTGTATCAGGATATAGCTTAAGAATATAATGGTGTGCTGTTTCTGTAGTGGCAGGTAATAACATTTGATCATCTGTCGCTTTAACAATGCTCCCATTCTGATTAAGTGAGACTCCATCATTTGCTTCATCATATACTCCATTCTCATCACAATGGAAAAGACTATATTTGACTTTCCCTTTATAACCGGCATTTGTCACAACATCAATTGAATAAGTCATGCTCACTTCTGATATCTCTGCTCCATCTTTATTACTAACATAGAATCTATATTCTCCTACATTTCCCTTATCCATGTTGATTTCATTATTTCCCCCACGGACAAGTGATGTCTGTGGCTTAGCAATAGAGGCATGTGCCACACCACCTAATGAACCACTGTATCTTCCTAGAGTTATAAATACAATTGTAGCGATAACTGTCATAGCTGTAAACACAATAATAACTCTCTCTCTTTTACTTATTCTCAATTTCATCCTCTTCCTCCTTGTCTGGCCACAGAATAATCATCATTCCAATTCCTGCAACTCCTGCCATTCCTATAGGTGTCTTCAACTGTCTAATGACTGTCCCTATATAGGGCACAGAACAAACTACCTTTCCTTCTATCATATTTTTTGTAATTGGCTCATCCTCAACATTATTTGCATCACCTTGAACTACAATTTTCTCATCATCATGAATTTCGATAATTCTGTGAGTTATCAATGTGTAATCCTTTACATATGTCACAATATCATCAACTTCATAACTATCCTGTTCGTGTATCAGCGCTAGGCTTCCTGTCTTTATTGATGGTTCCATACTTCCTGATAAAAAGACAACTTCACCCCATCCAAAAATCTTAGGTAACCTATTTGTTTGCGTTGACTGTATCATCAGGTATAGTTGTATCAGATAAATCCCTATCACAATAACTGTTATAACTTTACTTATTACTCTTAAAATTCTTTTACACATCATTTTTTATTAATGCCTTTTTTGATAAAAAGTGTAACGGCTCCTGCACCACCGACAAAAACAGACGACACTATAATAATAAATCCCAGAAGACTCTTTTTCTCTGCTGATTCTAATTGTTCATCAATTTCCTGCTTTATAGAAGTATCTTCATCCTTTTTATCTGTTTCACTATTTCCATCTAGCTGATTTTCATCTGTTCCTGAGGTATTTCCTGATGAAGTATGAGTATTACTGGTAATACTGTTGTTATTTGTATCCCCTGAATTACTAACTATTTCATTATCTTGAATATTTCCATCAACACCTTGTTCTGAATCGATTATATCATTTCCATGATCAGGTATTTCTGGTTGTATCTCATCAGGGTGTTCTGTCTCAGGTGTTTCTGGTACATCTGGATATACTGGTTCCTCTTCATCTATATCTTGACCTGTCTGGTAGCCATCTATATGCAGATGAATTGTATAAACACTTCCATCTGCAACTTCATTATCTGATATACCATTTTGACTCCATCTCCATTTTAATGTAAGTGTATCCTTCTGGTTAATTTCCATATCATTTTTATACTTCTGTGGTTCTGACAGTGTCACCCATTCATCCTCAGTGCCAAGAATATTCTTGCCTTCGCTATTTTCCAATTGATACTCAATAGGTATTTTCTCATCATTTGTTTCACTCATTAACAGTTCATAGGCTGATGTAAAATGAGCATCGTTATGTATTGTAAACACGTACTCACCCCAATCACTATCTGTCAAATATTTGTTCCCATCTCGCTCTGGAAAGATATTTAAATCACTATCCTGAGTCCAGTATCCATCACTGTCTTCAACTATAATCCTTGGTTCCTTCAGTTCGTTTTGAGCACTTATATGCATAGGTAACCCCAACAGTAGCATTGTTGCTCCACCTATGCACAGTCCGATTCCTCTTTTCTTCCAGTCCTTCATTATTCTTTCCTCTTTCCTTTCTACCCTCTTCAATGAAATCTATTTTTGTAAATCACATTGAGAAGGATAGAACTCATCCTCCATCTCTTTAATCAACCTGTGTACATGTAGCTGTAACTGTCACTTCTGGCTGATTTGTACCTAAAGCAGTCACATCTTCACCAATAGCTGTATCAGTTGCTGTTTGAGATTCTCCAAATGCCCATCTCCAATAAAGCGTGATCTCTTTTCTCTTTCCTGTAGACATATCCAGCTTTGTAGTAGCTGGCTGCACTTGAGTAATATCTGTATTCCATGTTGAGTTATCTGTACTAAATTCAAGTGGTGCATTTAAACCATTGTATTCAAGTTTAAAAGTCATATCAAGATTGACATTCACATCTGAATTGTTTGTTACTGCTATCGTTGTTGAACCACTTGTCCCTGGTGCAATCTTTCCAGCAGCAACATCTGTTTCTGGTGTTAATCCATCTGAATCCATAATTGTCTCAAACAGTTTAATGTCTGCTGTTTTAGCTTTATCTAATTCACTTGATGTAATCTCAAAATGTGCAATCTCTGCAGAATCCATCCCCCCTAGTTCAGTCTGATACTGAGCGACTGTTCCTGCTGCTGCACATGTCATGAGTAAAGCTAACGCTAATAAAAATTTTCCTCTTCTTTCCTTCATACCCTTTCCTCCTTTTTATTTTCTTTATATATTAACGATTTCTTGTGTCGATAATACCTATATATATCTGGTGCCATTGCAACAGTACACCCCACCAGTAGCCATTCCATATGGCTTGTGATAAAAATAAATATTTTTCCTGCATAAGGAATCTTTCCTGTTTTTATACCTATAACCTGATGATGAGATATATAAATTCGCTGACTTCTGTTCTCGATATGACACCATTCTTTTGATGTCTCAATCACTTTTCCCATGCCTATCGTTTCTCTATCCCTATAGCAAACGACATCATCTTTTTTAGCTATTCTGTTCGGTATTTTTGCAATCATTAAATCACCCTTTTGCAGATTGAGAACATTATCATCTTTCCCAATAACATATGGTGCATATCCAATAATATTAGCTGGCATTTTGGGATGTGAATAATATGAAAAGATTAATGTTGCTTCTATCATTATCAGCATAAGCAAAAGAAATTGAACAATATAATCAATCATACTTGATTTCATCACTTTGTTTGGCTTCTTTTCTCCCAGATCACAATTTCATCAGCTTCCTTTTTGGTAATCTCCCTACTTCTATAAAAATACTGTTCCTCTCCTTTCTTATTCCTTAGTTGAATGACCTTTGCTCTTCTATAATCCTCATGTGTGTATCCCCTTTCACTCATAACCGCTTCCTCTCATTTTACGCGTATGCAATTTCTCTAAAACATCTAAATATTTTTGTTTAGAAATCGGTATTCGATATTCCCCTGCTAATTTCATTTCATATCTTTGAATACTATCAATATAATATTTATTCACCGCGTAACTCTTATGGACTCTTATAATCATTTTATCATTGATAGTCATAATTTTCTTTTCCACATCCAATAATAGCATTCTTGTTAAAAAGTCACCATTAGTTGTATGTATAAGCGTCCGATGATCAAAGGCCTCTAGAAAAATAATATTGCTAAGTTGTATAATATGATAAACATTTTGCTGATCCTTGATTTTAATCATTTCACTTTTCAGCTCTTTTCTTAACAGCATATTCATATATTCATGAGTAAAAATTCCTAACTTATGTGGAAAGATTTCACTTTCCTGAACATTCGCCATAGGATTAGAAACGTGAATATGCCTAATATAAAGCTGTTCTTTCTCCTCTTTCCAGCCAAATGTAACCCTTTGCATATCACGAAACAATTCTCCATTATTCATATCTGTAATACCTATATATCTACCAACAATAGTGCAACTGTTTCTATCTTGGAACACACATTCAAATTCTCTAGATGTCAATATGATATCTGGCAGCTCTTTTTTTTCTTCTTTTAAAACTTCTATTATTTTTTCCTTGCCATGATAATATTCACTGGCAATCGAGCCAATCCATAAACAAGCTTTATGCACATGTGCTTTAAAAACATCATGGTTCCCTCGATAATGAGAAGTCATAATATCTTCTGTCATCTGCAGACATTTATTAACTTTCTCTTTAAGCATCTTTCTTTCCCTCCTCTCTTACCACAACTACATAATTGCAACGATATGATATCAATTCTTTACACTATAATTTTTGTTTTATCTGATAAAAATAACACTATATATATATTAAAAGGATATTCTGTGTAAAGAATAACAAATTCTTTTATAATATTCAATGCGACTACGTAAACAGTAAATTATACGAGTATTTTGTTATAAATTGTCGTTTTTTTGTATGAATATTACAAAATAAAAAAGGACAAAACAAAGATACATTTGATAGATATTTAAATAATCACGAGGTTAACCTATTGGTTCAAACCTCCAAGTGGTTGGCTTTTTCTTGACTCTCAATTTCAACAGGATACTCTTTTCGTATGAAAAAATCCTTTCGTGTTATGATATGTTTACAGAAATAAGGAATCATTACTTAATTTAAGTGCTAAAAAGAAAACACATAAAATTCCTGAAAAGAAGAAAGTATAATAAAAAAAATAAGAATTGAACATTAATAATTGTTTCTGCACAAAAAAAGTATCATTCCTAACCCTATGGTTTTGAATAATACTTTTTTCTTTAAATTTCTGTGAGGCAACTCAATCCCTGTATTATTTTAGAATCTATTTTTGGTAACCCTATCAAAATTTAGAGATCCCATTTAACCTGTATATTCATTTCATTCTTAACAAGTTTTATACCAATATTATAACACAAAACATATATGAAAATATATTTAAACCTAAAACCTTAGAAATATGTTCTTTTGATTGTTAAGAAATTTATCACATCCAATTATAGTATTTTACCGACACTATTCATAGAAGTTTTTTATAAACTCAATTGATTTGAGACTACTCATTTTAAAAGATACATCACTTACATTTCTCCATATAAACATTGTCACCTTCAAAGCTAAACTCACAGCGATCACTATAAGCTGTCATAAACGCCTCATAATCAAACCGACTCAACTGATCAGCCATTGTTTCAACCCTCAGATAAAGAATCTTTCCATTCACCATTAAAAACTTCATTCTTGATTCATCGGCTGACTTTGGTGAATAAATGATATCACTTGTCTGATTTTTAATAAGTTCAGGAATTCTGATATATTGCTTAGCAAACTTTTCTAAGAATTTCACATCTTTAAAACCAATTAATTGTGGAGAAGATTGCAACGATTCAATCATTTTACTATCTGTTGTTTCACTAATATTACCAAGTTCATCAATAACATATGTGATTTTACCAATCACACAGTAAGCAACCTTATCTGCCTCTTCAATTTCAATTCGAATATGCCCAAACAAGTCTTTAGTTACACTTGTCTTTTTGACCAAAGGAATTGACTTGACTTCATCTTCAATCTTACCAGTATTCACTAATAAATAAATTGATTTTTTACTCACAGATATCTTTTCTAATATATCCTCGCTTTTCACTTCATCATTTCCTACAATTGTAATTGATTGAACTCTCGAATAATCACTCATAAAATAGGCACCAATCATAATAAAAATCATCAAAAACAATAAGATTTTGACACGTCTTTTTATTTTTTTCTTCTTTTTTGTTTTGAGAATTTTCTCAACCTGACTCTCATCGTGCTCATTATAATAATATTCATCATGATGAGCCATACCAATCACCTACTCCCAGTTGACCAGAATAACCTCTTTCTTAAGTTCTACACGAAAGCGATCAAACACTGTCTTTTCAACCAATAAAATCAAATCCAATATATCTCTTGCACTTGCATAACCATTATTAACAATAAAATTTGAATGTTTTGGCGAAACCTGAGCCCCACCAATTTCATGTCCTCTTAATCCACATTCATCAATATATTGCCATGCCGCTTTCTCTTCTGGATTTCTAAAAATACTTCCAGCACTTGCAAAATTCCATGGTTGTGTAGACATTCTTTTTTCTTTACGTTTATCTAACACTGCCATAATTTCCTGTGGATCACGTGGTGACATTGTAAAATGTGCCTCAATTAAAATCCAATCCTTATGCTTTTGCAATACTGATTTACGATAATCAAATTGCATCTCTTCTTTTGTCAATGTGATAAATTCACCATTTTCATTCAATACCAGCGCTGATGTAAAAACATCAGCCATACAGTATTTATAAGCGCCAGCATTCATATAAACACCACCACCTATTGTTCCTGGAATACCACCCATAAATTCAAACCCAGATAACCCAGTCTTCGCAGCCTCATAAGCCATATAAATCATTCCAACACCAGCTTCAGCACGAATCTCCAAACCATTTATATGCACCTTGTTTAACCCTGACAATGAAAAAATAACACCTTCATATTCACGATCAGAAAACAACAAATCCGAACCTTTTCCAATCACCATATGTGGAACTTCATGAGTTCGACAAAACTGAATTCCTTTTTTCAAACTTTCTACATCCTGAATACGAATATAAAATCGAGCAGGGCCTCCTACCTTAAAAGTTGTATGTTTATACATTGGTTCATTTTCTAAAACATCACCTATATCTAATTCAA
>NZ_CFJNYH010000055.1:0-16204 GCF_984815275.1 Coprobacillus sp. | reverse complement strand
AACGCTAAAGCTAAAATCTTTACCACGCGTATAACACGTGGTATCAATTTATAATCAAAATAAGATAAACATTGTTTATCTTATTGATGACGATATGCACATTGTCTTGTGATTCTTAAAACATTATCCTCATGGGGAAAATGAACAGGATTTTGATGTGTTTCTTGAAACATTTGAATCAAATCACAAGCATCCTGATAAATTTCTTTAATTTCCATGTTCCCATACATCCTTGGAGGTAAAACATAAATTGGAATGGGAATATCTTCTTTTTCAACCAATTGTTTCACATAAATATTGAGATGTGGACAACACACAACAATATCAAACTCTAAAAATCTATTTTTAGCAATAGAGAAAGGTGAAAATTCAATCATAACATCATCTTCCATTCCTAAATTTTGAATTTCCTTTTTCATTCTTTCAGCAACAAAACTAGAAGAAAAGCCACCACCACAACACAATAAAATCTTAATCATAAATAGCCTCCATTTTTATCTTATTCCTTAATATTATATCATTCTTTTTGATAATGTAAAAATATATTGCCACTTATATAAAAAAAGAGTATAATTTCATTAATTATCAAAGGGGGATTTATTATGGAAATCAAAATTGAAAAAGCGGCATCTCTCAAAGAGAAACCAGACCAAAACAATTTAGGATTTGGCAAATATTTTACTGATCACATGTTCATCTTGGATTGGAATAAAGAAAAAGGCTGGCATGATGCAAGAATTGTACCTTATGGTCCAATTGCTATGGATCCAGCGACTATGGTTCTACACTATGCCCAAGAAACTTTTGAAGGTTTGAAAGCATATCGTAATCCTGATGGGGATATTCTTCTCTTTAGACCAGAAATGAATGCACGAAGAATGATTAACTCTAACAAACGTATTTGTATGGCTGAATTACCCGAAGATATGTTTGTCGAAGCTGTTGAAGCGATTGTGAAGTATGAACAAGAGTGGATTCCTACAGCACCTGGAACTTCACTTTATATTCGCCCATTCACTTTTGCGACAGAACCTGGTGTTGGTGTTCATCCTGCTAATAGTTATAAATTTATAATTATTTTATCACCAGTTGGTAATTATTATCCAGAAGGAGTTAATCCTGTAAAGATTTGGGTTGAAGATGAATATGTTAGAGCTGTTAAGGGTGGAACAGGATTCACAAAATGTGGTGGTAATTATGCTGCCAGTATTGCAGCCCAGGTCAAAGCTGAACAAAATGGTTATACACAAGTCCTCTGGTTAGATGGCGTTCATAGAAAATATGTTGATGAAGTTGGTACAATGAATGTTATGTTCTTAATTAATGACACAATTGTTACTGCTGCTTTAGAAGGAACTGTCCTTCCTGGTGTAACACGAGATTCTATTCTGCATATTCTAAGAGATTGGGGCTACAAAGTTGAAGAACGTAATTTAAGTATTGATGAATTAATGGAAGCTGGAAAAACTGGGGCTTTAAAAGAAGCTTGGGGAACAGGTACTGCAGCGGTGATTTCACCAATCGGTGAGTTATGTTATAAAGGTGATAAAGTCACTATCAATAACTTTAAAACTGGGGAGTTGACACAAAAGTTATTTGATACTTTAACTGGTATTCAATGGGGTCGTTTGGAAGATAAATATAATTGGACAAAAATATTAAAATAGCAAAAAGGTTTCTCTTTATACTAGGAGAAACCTTTTTATCTCTACTTTTTTCACTTTGGGATTTATTATTTCATTGATAACTCATGATTTTTTTCTTTTTCTAATTCATTTTTTTCAAAGGCTTTAAAAAATGGATAAAAGATAATCAAACCAATAATAACATTCAAGAATACAACTACAATCGTCATCATATCACCAGAAGCTAATGGTCCTAAAATAAATGGAGGTGTAGCCCATGGTAATGTTGCATAGAATTTTGAAAAGACGCCTAACATACATAATCCATATGTCACAAAACTTCCGATGCATGTCGAAATGATAAATGGAATGATCAAAAATGGATTTAATGCTAGCGGTAATCCAAACATAACTGGTTCGATAATTGAGAAAATAGCCGCCGGAATTGAAAGAATTGCCAATTTCTTTAGAAACTTAACTTTTGAAAATAACATTAATATCAACAATGGCCAAACTGTGCTTGTCCAGATATGCAAATAATTAAAACCTGCAGTCCAAATATGTTCTAACGATCCGTTTGAAGCCATCACCTTTATCAATTCCTAAAATTGTTGCATCAGCACTTAAATGAGGATAATGTTCATTCAAAACCACAGTTTCCTTAAGTTCATTTTGAACAGCCTTAAATTGATCATAGTGTGAAAAATAAAGATCAAACATATAACCACTTACATCCTCATCATTAAAGTCAATCTGATAATAACCTTTTTTATAGGTTGTCATAATCTCTTCTAAAACTTGAATATCTTGATTCTCTAAATAACCGCTATCATGATCTATAAAAGCGAAACCACAGTGATGTTTTCTTATAACTTTCATAAAATATATAATCTGTTCATGATTCAGCGGTTCATCTCATAAAACCTTATTTCTATAAATAACATAGCGTCCATTACTTGCAATGAAGCCATCAACATATTGTTGAAAAAATTGTGAAGCATATTCATATGGACGACCTGTACAAATGAAGAGCAGATGCCCTTCTTTTTTTAATTCATAGAAAGCTTTTTGAATCGATAAAGGAACATCAGTTCCTATTGCTAATGTTCCCATCAATATCATAGAAAAACGCTTTTCTATCGGTCTTCAATGTTTTCATATTCATCAATTCCACCTACATATTTTGTTGCCGGTCTAATAATACGATTAGAATATAATTTGTTTTCAATATTATGAGCAATCCATCCTACTGTTCTTGCTGCAACAAAGAGCAATGTATATAAATCACTTGGAATATCTAACATGTCATAAACAAGTCCACTGTAAAAATCAACATTTGTACAGACACGAATACCCTTTCTTGTATATATTTCATCAATCGCAACCATTGCAAAGCGTGTATAAAACTCAAATTCTTCAAGACGATTTTTTTCCATTGCCAGTTCTTTACATTTCGCAGCCAATATCTCACTACGAGGATCACTTAAAGTATAGACAGCATGTCCAATTCCATAAATCAATCCACTCTTATCATTAAAATCTTTATCCAAAATGCGTTGTATAATAGTTCTGATTTGCTCATCAGATGCCTGCGTAGAAATCTCATTAATTGCTAATTCCATTTGCTTTTTAACAGCCAAATTTGCTCCACCATGACGTGGACCCTTTAGCGAACCAATCGCCCCTGCAACTGCAGAATAAATATCTGTACCTGTTGAGGAAATCACAACATTTGTAAATGTCGAGTTGTTCCCACCACCATGATCAGCATGTAAAACTAAAGAAATATCCAATATTTCTGCTTCTTTCTCACTAAAATTACCATCATCCCTCAGTAAAGACAGGATAGTTTCAGCTATACTATAATCCTGATTAACATGATGAATAAATAAGCTCTGTTCATCAAAATAATGAACTTTTGTCTGATAAGTATAGCAAACTATTGATGGAATTTTTGCTAATAAATTAATTCCTTTTTCTAATGTTTCCCTTGTTTCAGTATTATCAGGATTATCATCATAAGAATACAACATTAAAACTTCTTGTTGAAGTTTATTCATTAAATTTTTAGCTGGAAATCCTAAAATATTCCCCTCAAGATAATGTGGAGGCAATTCATAATTATCACTTAAAATTTGTTTGAACTCTTTAAATTCCTGCTCATTAGGCAAATAACCAAACAAAATCAAAAAGCAAACCTCTTCAAAAAGATATCTTTTTTCTTGACGCTGTGCTTCAATAATATCTTTGACATTTATACCTCGATAATACAGGCTACCATAATCATCAAACTTTTCTCCATCAACTTTTTTATATCCTACAACATCTGAGATTTTCGTTAATCCGACCAATACACCTGTTCCATCTTCATTACGCAATCCCTTTTTAACAGAATATTTTTTGTATAATTCATTATCAATTTGATTTTCTTCTAAAGATTTTTCAAAAAAACTTTGAATTCTATTTTCCATATCAATCACCCCTTTTATGATATAGAAATAATTATATCACACTTTTGTATAATTGTATACAATAAATTATTTTATACCATTTGAGGAACTTGATAATTAATCTTTAAGACATCAAACCATTTTTGTTTTTTTGACATATCTTGATTAACACCATGTGCTTTATACACAGTTGTCCCTTCTTTAACAACAAACCATACTTGATTATCAGAAGTCTTATAGCAAGTCACTGTCGATACATCAGAAATATTCGTTTCATTCTTATCCACGACTTCTTGTGACTTCATACTTTCTTTTAAAGTCTGATATTTGTGATAAGCTGTATCTTCAGATTTCATATAAAATGTTTCAAAACTTAATGAGTATACATCTTGATAATCTGGCGTTAACGTTCTTGTATGACGTACACATCCCTCATCATTTCCTGCATCTCCATATTCATCAACCTTCATACAATTTGGGTATTCACCTAGACCTAAGTAATCTTCATATCGATCACCTGATAAAAGAATTACAAAGGTTGAGATTATCACCATTGCGCCTAAAATCAATCCTATTATTTTTAGATTATGTTGTCCATAACGTCCACTGTTCATAGCAATGCCTCCTTACATATTTAAGGTTATACCAATTTTTTTCAAAAGTCAACATCATATGTAAGGGCTTTCTTTTATATCCATCCATAATGGCGACAAGCATATTCAATTCCATCATCATAACTTGCTTTTGTAACAAAGTCTGCTTTTTTCTTCAATGCATCACATGCATTTCCCATTGCAATTGATGTCCATTCAGGTCGAAACATCACAAGATCATTATAATCATCACCAAAAACAACAACATCTTCAACCTTTCCATGAATTGTCTTGATCATATTTAAAATTCCTCGATCTTTTTCATCATGCTGAAATGTTAAATAGTCATCAACAAAACGAATATACCCAATTGAGTCTTTTAATTTAAGGTTCATCTCATCATCTTGTGAAATTGCGATATATATTTTATAAATCTCTGGTATATCACAATAACGAAGTGATTGTTTTAAAAAATAGCGTGTTGGTTCCTGACGATATCCCACCTGATTGATAAAGTTATCATTAATCATAGTCACATCAATGCTATCATCAGTTGCAATTAACACGCCATAGCCTTTTCGTTCAGCTTCTTCACATAAAGCAACAGCTGTCTTATGGTCTAATGGTCTGTTAGCTATAACATGGTCATCGATTGTCAAAGCTGCCCCTCCATTACTAACAATGTGATGTATACCAGATATTTTTGCAAAATCTTTAGTTTTATAGTATGCACGTCCAGTTGCAATACACACAAAATGACCATTTTCTTGTAATTGACGAATTGTTTTTTGAGCACTCGGTACCAATTCACCTGTCAATTTATTAGTTAATGTTCCATCTATATCAAAGAAAAAATATTTTTTATTCATCTTTCTAACCTCATTTCTATGTTTTATTATAGCAAATTTGATTTTACGAAGAAAGAAATATTATTTATTCTCATTTTGAATGTCCAAAAAACCATAAATTAAACTCATATGAATTGGTGATAAAATAACTCCAATCATACCAAAGAAATACAAATGAACCATCATAGATAACAATAATAAGAATGAGGGTATCTTCATTTGTTTATTCATAATACGAGGTTCTAAAAGACTTCTTACAACATTAATAATTAAATAAATCAAAAAAATATAAAAAGCTTTCAGATATGCTCCTTGTAGCAAATAGACAATGCATAGAGGAATTAAAACAATACCAACACCAATAAATGGTAGACTATCTAAGAGTGCTGTTACAAAAGCATATAGTAATGGATGACTCATTCTCATGACAGCAAAACCTATAAGTAAAATAAAAAAACAAATAGACATCAATATCAATTGACACTTAACATAAACCCACAAACTCTTTAAACATTTATTTTTAATTCTGACAAAAGAATTCATGACATGCTGACTACATATCGATAACAAATTTCCTTTCATTTCTTCATAATCAAGCATAAAGAAAAAAGTTGAAATCACAAATAAGAAAAACGAAAATAAGTAAATTGGTATTTGAGTAATCACCGTTGAAAAAGAACCTGCTACATTCAATAGAGACTGACCCAAAAAGTTTTGTAATGCTAATAAATAGTCTTCATTCATCAAAATAGGGAAATGTTGTTGCACCCAAATTGTTAATTGCTCTAAAAATGGCAATAACATATCTTCATAGTACATAGGTATTTTTTCAAAAAAATGAATTGTGAAAAAGACACCATAAGTAAATAGACACCCTAATAATATTGCTAAAATCAAATAAATAACTAATAAAAGCGAAACACCTATTGCACTTCTTTGTATATGAAAACATTTTTCCAAACGATCAATTAAAGGTTTCATTACAAAATAACAGACAACTGCAAATGCAAAAGGAAAAATGACATGAAACATATATTTCAAAACAAAACAATATATAACAACACAAATAAGCCCAATCACTTTTGTCCTTTTCATAACATCACCACTAATATATATGCTCAAAAAGCAAAAAAAAGCCCTGAGGCTTTTTTAATTGTTTACTCTTTGATGTGGTACAAATGTTGAATCATCAATTGCTTTAAAAGTATATCCACGTTTTTGATAATATTCAATGACATCTGGTAGGATATCAACTGTATTCTGTTTTCCATTTGCATCATGCATTAAAATCATTATTTTCTTTTCTGAAGATGATGTAGCACGTCGCAACATTTCTTTTTTGCTCATCTTAGAGTAACCATCACCATTTTCAGCATTCCAATCATAATAAATATAACCTTTTTCTTCTACCATTTTTACTAACTTAGACATAATTCCAGGAGTGTATTTTTTAGAAATTGTATTCGATCCTCCACCTGGAAAGCGAATATATTTAGGGACAAAACCAATATATTCTTTAGCTAGAGCCCCAACTTTTTCTAAATCATCAAAATAAGCATTAATAGAAGCATAAACTTTAGAATAAGAATGCGTATAGGTATGCAAACCAATTGTATGTCCTTTATCATGTGCAATTTGTATGTATTTACGATAACTTGCATTCATACCTGTGATAAAGAAAGTCGCTTTGGCATTATAACGATCCAAAATTTCTAAAACTTCAGGAGTATGACGCGATGGTCCATCATCAAAAGTCAAATAAACAACTTTTTCATTTTCATCAGTCTTGTCAATAACCTGAATTGTTATTGTTTTTTCCGATTGATTTCCTGCTGCATCTTTAGCAATATATTTAATTTCATAGTTTCCCTTTTTATTGACATCAAAATCATTTGCTACTACATCAATAGATGGTTCTTTATCAAAATTATCTTTTGCACTTACCAAAGATTTTAAATCAGTTTTTGTTCCAACAATAATACTTACATTTCCAGCAATGATTTCAGGAGCCTCTTTATCCTCAACCACTTTAACCTTTGCTGTCTTTACTGTTTTATTTTGAGCTTCATCAGTTACCACAACTTCAACTTGCTGCTCACCTGCTTTATTAAAAGTATATTTTTCCTGAAACGTTACAGTTGTTTTTGTTACATCTTTGATATTCTTAACAAGATATTTTGGATCAATGGTTTGGTTCAAAGCAACAGTCTGATCCTGTACTTCAAATTCTGGTGGAGTTGTATCAACAACCTGGACCTTTAAAATTCTTTTTTCATCTTTGTATTTATAAACGACTTCATATTCTCCTAATTTTTCAACATTTACTTGAGAACTATCTATCTCTACATCAGTTGGATTGCCACCATCAACAGCTTTGATAAAATTTGTATAATCAACAACTGAATTAATCTCAATCTCATGACTTGACTGAAAATGAATACTTGAAGCCGTAAAGTATAAGTAAGCTACAAATATTGCCACTAAAGCTACAGCAACACAAACAGAATCAATTATTAATTTTTTTAATTTCAATTTTGGCTTCATGTTCATCCCTTTCTTGCCTAATTTTCTAAACATTAAGCATTTCTATATATATTTATCCTTTTCACTTTATTTTGTAGTTAAGTATATGTTACAACAAAAATGGTGAGACACATGCATATCTACAATTATAAACAAAATTCGCAATCTCCACATCATATTTTGGACCCAGATTATACATATCATACATCTTATGAAGCAGAGATTCTTTATCATTTTTTTAAAAATTTAATCATTCCTCAAAATATTAATACAATGGCAAGTATTTATATTGAATATCAGGTTTTGCCTTTCCTTTTTGAAAAATATCCATTTATTTATCAAAAAATTTCGCCATATATTCTCAAAGAAATTATGCAATATTTAGACTTCGGAAATGCAAACCTTTATACGAATCAAACAAACATGTTTTTCATTATTATGTTTGATGTCACTTCAGAGCAAATCAATACTGCATTTTTAAATCTAAAAAAACATTTGATTCAAAAAAACTTTTTATATAAAAACCATAATTGCCAATTTGATATTAAATGTGGTGTTTATTTTTCGCACACATATATTCATCCATTTGAATTCTACAAATGTGCTCAAGAACAATTTAACAACACACTAAAGCATGAGGAAATTATGATTTCAATCAAAGAACTATCTCTTTAATAAAATCCTTTTTTCATGCTGCTTGTATAAATAACGAATGAATTCCTTAAACGCTCCCATAACAAATATCGAACTTGCACAAAGAGGAATCGTCCATACAACTTGCCAGCTAATTATTGGATAAATTCCAAAGAAATTTGGCATTACAAGAAGTATCATATAGAACAAACATGTAATTATACTTGCTACAATTGCACGTAAGCGATTTAATGGCATACAGACTATAAATACAACTAAGAAACTAATAAATCCCGCAACGAGAAAGTAATATGTTGAATACATCTTAGCATCAAAATGCAACCATTGCCCAAGAATTCCAATACCTAACATATAAACAATCATTGTCATTGCACAAGGAACAGCTGTAGAAATAACATGTTTTAAAAAACCTTGAGATGATAGTTGTGAAGATCGCTCTAATGTCAGTAAGAAACTAGGGATACCAATAGCTAGCCCACTAATCAAACTCAGCTGTAAAGGAGTAAATGGATAGCTCATTTTCAATGCTGCAAAAATCAAACAAAGTACTGTTGAATAAATCGTCTTTGTGAGATATAAAGAACTGACACGTTCAATATCTGCAATAATTGCACGCCCTTCATTGACAATTGCCTTCATTGATGCAAAGTTAGAATCGAGCAAAACAATATGTGCTGCCTGTTTAGCAGCATCACTTCCAGCTGCCATAGCAATTCCACAATCAGCATCCTTTAGCGCTAATACATCATTAACACCATCACCAACCATGCCAACAACCAACCCTTGCAGCTGGCAGGCCTTGATAATCTGCTGCTTCTGTTCTGGTTTTACACGTCCGAAAACACGATAATGTTTCACAATATTCTGAAGTTCAATTTCATCCTCAGGCAAAGTCGTAGCATCAATATAAAGATCGCCATTTTTTAAACCTGCAAGCTGAGCAACACGTGAAACAGTCATAGGATTATCACCAGAAAGTATGCGAATTTCAACCCCTGCCTTTTCAAAGAAAGATAGTGTATCTTTCGCTTCTTTTCTAATACAATCATGAATAATAATCAGTGCCATTGGAAAGACATGACCAATTTGACTATTGTCCTCATCAACTTTATCTGTTCTCCCAAGTAACAAAACACGTAAACCTTGCTGCGAAAATGCATTGACTTGCCTCAATATTGGGTCATCCTCTCCCAACAAAAACTCAGGCGCACCTAAAACATATTGCCCTTGTTCTTGAAATGCAATTGCACGCATTTTTCGCTGAGAAGAAAACGGAATCATAGCAGTCACTTGATAGCCATCAGGTTTCTGAAAATAATCTCGAAGAGCTTTTTGAGTAGAATTAATATCATCAAAATAATATGCCATTGCACCCATTATTGTTTCAATATTTTGATTTGAATTATCTCCTAAAACAACAACATCTTCAACCTCTAATTCACCAGTTGTAATTGTTCCCGTTTTATCTAAACAAAGAATATTAACACGAGCCAATGCCTCAATTGCTTCCATTTCCTGAATCAAAGCTTTTTTTCTTGCGAGTTTTCCAACACCTAAGATAAAAGATAAACTTGTCAAAAGAACGAGCCCTTCTGGAATCATTCCTATGACACCACCTACAGTCTTCACAATTGCTGTAGCTTGGTCATTAGGAAAAGCAGCCATTTGAGATATAAATAAGATGATACCAACTGGAACAATAACAAAACTCAAAACCTTAATAATTTTTTCAATTGCATCTTTCATTTCAGAGGATGCTTTATTTTTATGTTTAGCCTTATGAACAAGCTGTGTAGAATAGTTATCATTTCCTACTCTAATAACCCGAGCATAGCCACTTCCAGCAACTACAAAACTTCCAGACATTAATTCATTACCATGTTTTTTCTTTACAGGTTTCGATTCTCCAGTTAACATAGATTCATTAACTTCCATACCACGTGATTCAATCACAACGCAATCAGAACCAATTTGATTTCCATTCTCTAAATAAATAACATCATCAAGTACCAATTCATTAATTGGAATAATTTTTTCTTGATGATTTCTCACAACTTTCACTTTCTTAACAGTTACAACGGTTAATTGATCAATAATTTTTTTCACTTTTAATTCTTGATAAATACCTACCAAAGCATTAATTGTAACAACACCCATAAAAGTTAAATTTGTCCAACGTCCAGTAGAAATAATAATTCCTGCCAAGAAGATATTTAAAAGATTAAAGTAAGTCAAAGTATGTTCGAGAATAATTTGTTTCTTTGTTTTAGAAATGTTATCTTGAGAAATATTAATCTGTCCCTTTTCAATACGCTCTTGAACCTCTTGTGTTGATAAACCCTGTTCTTCAATTATATCCATCTTCTCACCTACTTTAACAATATAACATATCGATATGAATAATTTGTGTATATAACAAAGATATGATTAATCATATCATACCATAATTTATAGCCTTTTGACATCATGAAAAATCATCTGTTCTTATAAAACTTATCAAAAATCAATATATAAAATAATATAATCCATTTCCTCATTCATAATTCTCTATTCAAAACATCAACACAATACTTTTACAATGATTATTTCTATTAAATTCAAATAAAATAATTAGAAAAGAGAATCATTTTCAATGATCCCACTGTTTCACAATTCAGTTCAAATTGATTTGTTATCCTTTGAATTCTTTTATCGTCTTAACCAATTTACCTTTCAGATAACTCCCACTCACTATAATTGACTCATCAATAATAAATCATAGATGAGGATACTGTTGATTTTGTGAATAAAAGAAAGGACAAAGCAAAGTCATATTTAAAATATATCTATTTGATCCTTGAAAATATCTACACTAACTGGCACTGCTATACTCTTGCTATATAAAAAAACTGTTCATTCTTTTTGAACAGTTTTTAGGACCGCTATTTTTTAACTCTCATTGATAACTGTTTGTTTTAATTGACCATTATCTTTATATTTTCTACCAATGATAGTCATAACAATCTGGATAAGACTTAATCCCAACATAATAATTGTATATTGATCAGTTAATTTCATTGGCAAGAAGATATTTTCTGTTACAACAAAGATAACAATAGATACTACTGCAATAATTATAGCTACTACTTTTGTCCATCTTCTTCTTGTTCTCATATCTTCATCTTCTTTGTTTCTTTTTGATAACAACAAAGCAATTGCTAGAATAAGACTTAACATGACTGCTATTAAATTAAGAACTGCCCATTGCTTTTCAACTGCTCCATGAGACTTTGGTGTCTGCTGATCTGTGATTTGAGCAATTTCTTCTTGTTCTGTATCATTTTGGTTATTACTTACCTCTCCACCTATTAATGATGTTTGCTGATTTGTATCTCCTGTAACAATCATTCTATCTGGTGGAGTTGGGAGCGTTGGTGCAGGAACAGTTATCTCTGGCAACTCAGTTGGTGGCTGTGTTGGTGGTATGACATCACTAGGATCATCTGCTGGTGGGATAACTGTTTGTCCAATTTGACGATATTGTGCAGTTACTATCTCATCGTTTTGAATGTTCTGATACGTTCCCTTCCAGCCTGTAAATTCATATCCTTCTATAGTTGGTACATCTGGCAAAGTTGCATCTTGACCATATTCTACCACTTGTCTGCTGATAGTATTGCCTTTTTGATCCTGAAATTCCACTGTATATGTATTGATTTTATATTGAGCTGTAATATCTAGAGAAGCTGTAATATTTGTCATATCCTTATCCCAGCCAGTAAAGTGCATTCCTGTTACTTGAGGAGCCTCTGGGGCTCTTGCAAAATCTCCATATTTTACTGTTTCACTCTTAATAACCTGACCATCTTTATCTAAGAACCTTACCTGATATTGTTCTCTTACATATTCAACTTTCATAACATTCTCATCCTTACCAATTGTGAGAGCTGGAGCAGAAAGTAATTTAAATCCTTCCTTATTCTTATCCACAAATTCCGTAATGATGTCATTGAGGTAGCCGCTGCCATTCTCATTTTTATCTATATCAAGTACTCCGTCATAATAATATTGAATAACATATGGATACTCTATTCTATCATAGTAGAAAGATATGACTTGCTGGTCTTGAACAATTTCTATATTCTTATCAGATTTCTCATTATTATATTTATAACCATCATATACGTTTTTCTGTTGGTCAGTAGCATTTATGACCGTTCCTTTAAAAGCAGATTTATTCTCACTTTGAATCAATTTATATCCCTTTATATCTTCCTGATAATATTTAATAGTGTATTGATATGATGGTACAGATTCAAAAATAGCATAATAGACAGAATCATAAATGACACTATCATTGACATTGAAGTCTCTTCCATTTCCATCCATACGTGTATTCCATTTAATAAATCTGTATCCTTCACGAATTGGAGTCTCTGGCATTGTTGCCTTTCCCTCATATTTAATATTTTGAACTGATAGAGTTTCATTACCATTCATAAATGTAACTGTCTTTATATCTCTATCATAATATAAGTTCAGTTCATCATCTTGACCAGCAACAATAGATTTGTCAGACTTCTCAGCATTAAAGATAAAGCCAGTTAATCCAGTTTTTATCATTGACTCAGCTAATATCAGTTGATTATTAGATGCCTGATTCTTTTTTGATTCATAGTTTTTATACTCACCATTCAACTGTTCTGTATAATGATTAACTGTGTACACTTTCTTTTCACTGTTCTTTACATACTTTGCATAGACATTCAAGTCTTCCTTAATAATGGAATCCTTTTCAAATCTATATCCCTGTTCATCATACCACCCCATAAAAGTATATCCTTCTTTTTGAGCAGGATCTTTAGCCTCATATCCAAGGTTATATGGAAAACGAACTGGCTTTGAATCTACTTGTTCATATGTATGATCTTGCGAACTTCTCCAGTCCATAAAATTGACAGTATTATCCATATAAGCACCAAAAATGATATCACAAGAATTTTTCCCCTTATAATCAACTTTTTTCATACCTACTGAAAGATAGAGCTGGATTCCATCGCTAGTTGTAAAATGAGTTGTTCCCCAAACATAAGAATCCTGAGCAAGATTGACATAGGTTTCTTCTTTGACAAGAATACGCTGCTCCAAATCTATTCTCTCACCATCCCAGTTAATATAGTTTTCTTGGTCATCTGTCAAGTAATAATTCACATGGACAGTCTTATCATTTGTTATGGCATTTGCTGGAATAATAGAAGCAGTACATATCATTGAAGCAATGGCTATTATAACTATAACAATTTCCTTTAATTTCCTCATCGTGTCACTATCCTCCAATCTTTATTGTCAGTTAGATTATAGTCACTCATGGTTATATTTTGGTTATATTTGTCATTTTTTGTAATCTTTATGATAAAAGTTCTACTTATTAACCAAGTAGAACTCTTTATCATGAAACCATTGCTTCTTCAATGCTATAATGTAAACGATATTTATTTTGATCACACTTTTTATAAAATTGTGAAGTAATTCTTTGGGCTATCAAATACACATTATCCACTTCTTTACAATTGACAAGTATGACCATTTGTGAATTATTCACTTTTGAAACGATATCACTACTTCTTAAAGAGGTCATGATAATAGTTTTTAATTTATTTAATACATAAATTTGTTTGTCACTTGACTCCTTGGTTTCAATTTTAAATAAAGCAATAAAGTACCTCTTTCTTTCTCTAGCTGCCCCTCGTAACGAAATTTCATATATATTCTTGAAAAGATCATATGAACAATAAAAGGCCTCATCGCGATTATGAGCTTTGTTATCAAGGTTCTCATGGAACTCTGATATACCTACAACATCACTATTTAGTTCATCATTTTGGTTAATACCATATAAATCATTAAAACGTGAAGAAAGACCAAAACCCAAGGCTTTATAAAAATTCTCATCAACCTTATTGTAATATTGCCGAACCTCATGATAATCTTTTGTACCTATAAGTCCATACATATAAAAATAATGTAGTTCCTCTACAAACGGTTCTAAAAGAATAGCACTATATGCAATTCTTTTTATATCCTGATACTTATGCTGCTGTAATAAACATTCACATCCCTTTGAAATCATTTCTATAAAAGCATTTCGATAATACTCCTGTTGTTGTATAATCCATAACAATTGGGAGGAAGTCGTATAAAGATGTCCTTGATAAATACTTAAAACTTGCTGCACATACTCTAATTCATTCTCTTTATAAGTTTGTCCCTCTATTTGAGAATAAAGATTATCAAAATGCATAAAATCACAATCATATGTATAATCCGGATTCATACGATATCCGTTTTTCGTCGTTATAATTAATTCCAGTTTATGCAATCCAGGAATTTTCTTCAATTCGTTTCGCAAACGAAAAACTGTAAATTTCATAGCACTATTAGGATTTTCACTTTCTGACCATAGTATATCCATTAGGAATTCTTTACTGACCTCTACTTGGTTTTGCAACAAAAGAATTTCCAGCAGGTTCACTAATTGTTTCCCAAAATACTGATTAACTACTATTTTTTCATTATAGCATTCAATGACAAAGCAACCAAACATCCTTATTTTTAATATAATATTATCCACTTTCTCACTCTTCTCTATAGAACACACGTTACCATGATAATACTTTTAACCAAGTGAATTACCTTAAAGATCCCTAGTCAATAAAAAAACATCTTATTATTTAGTATAATAAGTATTTTATAAGAAAGTCATTTATGTATTTCACTCTCTTTTAAATGCTTATCTGCTATACAATTCTTTATTATGTAAATTGTCAATTCTATCTTGTTGATCTCTTTTGTTTATCCATAACAAATTAATTCAAGATAAGCCAAACAAGATGTTAAAACTTTTGATGATATTAAAAATCATAAAGATAAAATCAATCACTTGTCACAGAGTAAACATAAATGATAATAACTCGTTTCTATGCATTAATTATATCACACTCACTTATACAGTACAATGAATATACAATTGCATTGAACATGACTTTTTGGTTTCTAATTACAGACATTTAATAATCAAAACAGATATACTTTCAATTAATATAATAATAATTCAAAGTATATCATTAATGAAGTTAAATATCTATGCACCATTAGAAACAATAATTTTTCTTTATACTTAAATACATTATCATTTCAAAACAAAAAAAGTATAATCAAGATTTTCCTATCGACTATACTTTCATATTTCTTATGGTGGACCCTGCAGGACTCGAACCTGCGACCAACCGGTTATGAGCCGGTAGCTCTAACCAACTGAGCTAAGGGTCCAAATAAAATAAAAAGTGGCATATTCACCACTTGTTAGCTTAATGGTAGCGGGGAAGGGATTCGAACCCCCGACCCACCGGGTATGAACCGATTGCTCTAGCCAACTGAGCTACCCCGCCATGTAGTGAATCGTTTGTAAAAAATAAATGGTGGTTCCGGCCGGAATCGAACCAGCGACACGAGGATTTTCAGTCCTCTGCTCT
>NZ_CFJNYH010000054.1:0-16852 GCF_984815275.1 Coprobacillus sp. | reverse complement strand
CGTATTATGGGGCTTATGCTCCGTTAGGATATAAGAAACACCCCGACATCAAAGGGAAACTGTTGGTTGATGAGGAAACAAAATGGATTGTTGAAAAAATCTTCTCTCTAGCCTATCAAGGTTACGGTAGTGCCAAAATCACAAAAATACTGCGAGAAGAAAAAGTCCCGACAGCGTCTTGGTTGAATTTTACAAGGTACGGTACTTTTGCTCATATCTTTGAGGGAAAGCCCGAAAGCAAGCGTTATGAGTGGACGATTGCTCATGTAAAGGCGATATTGAAAAGTGAAGTCTATATCGGAAACAGCGTTCATAATCGACAATCAACCGTTTCTTTCAAAAGCAAGAAGAAAGTACGAAAGCCCGAAAGCGAATGGTTTCGAGTAGAAAACACGCACGAACCGATTATTGACAAGGAAGTGTTCTATCGTGTGCAGGAGCAGATAAAATCAAGGCGTAGACAGACAAAGGAAAAGGCAACGCCGATATTTGCAGGGCTTGTCAAGTGTGCGGATTGTGGCTGGTCTATGAGGTTTGCGACAAATAAGGCAAATAAAACACCGTATAGTTATTATTCTTGTAGTTTCTACGGACAGTTTGGCAAAGGTTATTGTTCTATGCACTATATCCGCTATGATGTGCTGTATCAAGCTGTATTGGAACGATTGCAGTATTGGGCTAAGGCAGTACAGCAGGACGAAGAAAAGGTATTGAACAAAATACAGAAAGTCGGCAATGCAGAGCGAATACGGGAAAAGAAGAAAAAGGCAAGTGCCTTGAAGAAAGCCGAGAACCGACAAAATGAGATTGACCGTTTATTTGCAAAAATGTATGAAGATAGAGCCTGTGAGAAGATAACGGAACGAAACTTCATCATGCTGTCGGGGAAATATCAAAAAGAGCAGATAGAACTTGAACAGCAGATAACCAACCTAAGAGAAGAATTAAGTAAAATGGAACAGGATATGATAGGTGCTGAAAAGTGGATTGAGTTAATCAAGGAGTATTCCGTACCAAAGGAACTGACAGCACCGTTATTAAATGCAATGATAGAAAAAATCCTTATTCACGAAGCAACAACGAATGAGGAGAACGAAAGAATACAGGAAATAGAGATATACTACCGATTTATTGGAAAAGTAGACTGATAAAGAGGGTTCATATCTTTAACTAAGGGAAACTGGAGTGTCATATCCAGATATATCTTTAGTATCATCGCTATGTGAAATTTTAGAAGTGAGTGAGCATGAATTGATTACTTGCAGTGAAGATTTTCAACAAAGGGAAACAGAACGCCAAGCCAAATATTTTCGTCGTCTTATGAAAACATATTCAGTTTTTTTCTATATTTGTTATGCGGTTTCATTATTTGTCTGCATGATTGTTAATCTTATACTTGAACAGCAATTGTCATGGTTTTTTATTGTTTTATCAGGTGAGATGGTGGCATTTACAATCACTTCATTACCTAATCTTGTGAAAGGGGAGAATAAACAATGGATTATCTTAGGAAGTTTTTATATTTCATTAAATCTCTTGCTGTTAACGAGTTGCATATATACAGGTGGAGACTGGTTTTTCGTAACAGCAGTTTGTTTATTCTTTGGATTTGCTTTTGTAGTCTTGCCTTTTTTGCTTAGAGATTTACCTTTGCCAAGCCCATTTTATCAGCATAAAACAGTGATTTATTTTACAATCATGACAATCTTATTGCTGATATTAGTAGGAACAACAATGTTTTATAGTGGTTATAGAACTGAAATTATATCTATAGGATTACCTGTGACACTGGTATGTGTTTTTCCATTTTGGCTAATGATGTTTATCATACGCTATTTGCATATAAATAGTTTATGGAAAACAGCTATATGTTTATTTATTATAGGAGTCTTTAGTTTTGGTATGAATAGTGTATTGATGATGTTGATTCATCATCAGTCATTTGCATTTTCACCAATCAATTTAAGAGTATGGAATGAGTATTATTTAGATGGGAATATAAAAGTTATTATTGTCTCTGTTTTTCTAAGTCTTTCTATTGCATTGACGATAGGTGGTATATCATTGGAAATTAAAAAGAAATCTAATATATAATTTTGAAAATTGTTAACCTTTTTCTATTGTTTGATATAATAGATTATAGGATGGGTGATAATTATGAATGATTTATTTGTGAAACAGGTAACACTTGTAAAAGATGAAAGTATGACTGATCAATATCCTTTTTGTATTGATCTCATTCAACACTTCGATTCTTTATCTTTTGAAAAACCAGTTTCTTTTTTTATAGGTGAAAATGGGGTGGGTAAAAGCACTTTTGTTGAAGGACTAGCAGTAGCATTAGGATTGAATGCTGAAGGGGGAACTGAAAATTTTTATTTTCATACTGCTGAAACACATTCCCAACTTCATCACTATTTAAAAGTTTCTAAAGGTGTATATAAACCACAAACAAAATTCTTTTTAAGGGCTGAGAGTTTCTATAATGTTGCGACTGAAATAGATCAGATTGCGACTGAAGATTCAAGAATGTATAATGGTTATGGTGGAAAAAGTCTGCATGCTTGTTCACATGGAGAGTCATTTATTCAATTGATGATGAATCGCTTTTCAAAAAAAGGTTTATATATTTTAGATGAACCAGAAGCGGCATTATCACCATCACGACAATTGGCATTGTTAGTCTTAATAGATGACTTGGTTAAAGAGGGTTCACAGTTTATTATAAGTACCCACTCACCCATTTTGCTTTCCTATCGAGATGGCATCATTTATGATTTGAATTCCTATTTTCAAAAAGTGGAATTTAAGGAAACAGATATTTATCAAACATATAAATTGGTATTAGATAATCCAGAAGGGATGCAACATCATCTCTTTGATAATAAAGGAGAAAAACGATGATAGAATTACCAGAGGCTTTGTCACGTGCTAAAGAGTTGAATAATGCTTTGATAGGCAAAAAGATTGTTAAAGTTTTGTTACCGACATCACCTCATAAGTTTTGTTGGTTTCAAGGGGATGTGGCTTCTTATCCTGCTCAATTAGAAGGACATATGATAAAAGGAGCAAGAGGATTTGGGATTTTTGTAGAGATTGAGTGTGATCAAGGTGTTTATATGTGTGTCAATGATGGTGTGAATATGACTGTATTTACTGCCTGTGATGAGATACCAGAAAAATATCAGTTAGCTATACTTTTTGAAGATCAAACCAGTTTGGTTTTTCAAGTTGCGATGTATGGAAGTCTTATTTGCCATCATGGAAACTATGAAAATGAATACTATTTGAAAAGTTTAGAGAAGATTTCACCAATTTCAAGTCAGTTTACATATCATTATTTTGTGAGTGTATTAGAAAATGTAAAGCCAACCATGAGCATCAAAGCTTTTTTAGCAACTGAGCAGCGTTTTCCAGGGATTGGTAATGGTGTATTGCAGGATATTTTATGGGAAGCGTCTCTTCATCCAAAACGTAAAGTCAATTCGTTGTCAAAGCAAGAAAGTCAACAGCTTTTTCAAGCTATCCAAAGTATTCTTGGTGAAATGATTGAACAAGGTGGCAGAGATACGGAGAAAAATATTTTTGGTTATTTTGGTGGATATAGAACACGATTGAGTAAAAAAACACTTCATCAACCTTGTCCAAGATGTCAAACTCCTATAGAAAAAGCAAACTATTTGGGAGGAACTATTTATTTTTGTCCACAGTGTCAAAAAAATATATAAATGTTAAAAAGCAGTTTTTCTTATATTTGAAAGACTGCTTTTTGAATATTCATATTAAGATTGTAGTGTTATTGAGTTCAAAAAGAACCTCCTGATATTTTTATGACCTTTTTGAATAATGGTATGTCCCTCTGCTTTCTTTTTGAGCAATAATACCACCAGGGTATTTGGGATTCAATTCACCATTGGCGCCAATAAGGTGTTTCATCTTCAGTTCGTTGAGAACTAGCCCAGCTTTATCTTTTTTTGATTGATATTATTGAGTTCTTATGAAGATTATAGCTGTTTGAGTAAAAAAACCGTTATATTAACGGTTAGTTTTGGCGTGAACATTTTTCAGCATCAATAGCTAAAGCAATCATTAAAACATATAAAGCATTATCAGGTTGAACAACATCTATAACATAAGTGTCTGTAAAATGGAAAATTTCTTTAGAGATTGTTGCAATAATAATTCCTTGAGAATTAACAATCTGATAATCCCACTCTAACCAATTGCCCTGTACTTTCCAATCATTACAATCTAAATGAAAAACAGGTTTAAAGAATGAAAATTCTTTGTAAATACGACCAATATATTCATCTTGAATATACATATTAAATTTAGGTAAGAAAGTGAAAACCTCTTCTTTTATTGTACCAATATGCACATTATTTTGGTTATGGATATGTAAGCAATGCCCCCAACTTAATTTTCCATGTACACTATAAGTTATTTGATTGTTCTCATTAAAAATGTCATAGCTATCCAACCATGAAAATAATCTTTGTTTAAATAATAATTTCATATTCTCCCTCATTTCTATTTTTATTATACCATAAAAAAACAAGCATCTCGATGCTTGTTTAATATAAACGTCTACAACTATACCATTCTCTTTGCCAATAGCTGTTATTTAAACTAGATACTTGAACTGGTTCGCCTTCAGTTGGGGCATGGACCATACGATTGTTTCCAATATAGATACCAACATGATGGATTCCACTATAAGTTCCATTACTACTGAAAAGAATGATATCCCCAGCCTGCAATTGATTCTTGGAAATACTTTTTCCTGAGTTTGCTAATGTTTTGGTATTACCAACACCAATATTAACACCACTTTGATAATGAGCCCAGTTAACTAATCCTGAACAGTCAAATTTTGTCCAGTTTGGATTTTGAACACTGCTTGTTGAGTGACCACCACCCCATACATATAAATAACCTTGACGTGTTAATGCTTTATTAGCTATCTGTAATCCTAATTTTTCATTTGATGATAAATCATCTGATGAATCATTATTTGATTGATCATTGTTATCAGATTGATTGTTATCAGTTTGTGAATTGTTAGAATCAACAGGAGGTTTTGGGTTATTCTGATTGTTGTTAGTAGTATTGTTGTTATTAGGCTTTGATGGTTTTTTGTTTGGAGTTGCTTGAGTCACATTATTGACCTTTGATTCTTCAGCTGCTTTTTTGATGGCTGCAAGATTTGATTGAATACTCTCAATAGATTCTTGATTTTTAGAGACTTCAGCATTATTAGCTGCTAATTCTTTATTTTGTTCTTTCAATTTTGCAGTGAATTTTTCTTTCAGTTCTGCTTGAGCAAGTTTATCTTGCTCTATTGATTCTTTAAGAATTTTGAGTGTATCTTGTTGCTTTTGCACTTCTTTCATTGCGTTTGTAAGTTCTTCTATAATATCATTATCATACTGAGTTAATTCTTTAAAATTAGCTGCACGACTCATGAAATCAGTAAAATCTTCAGCCCCTAATAAATAAGAAACATAAATGCCAGAATTCATTGTTGTTTGCATTGCATACATACGTTCTTCAAGCGTTTTTTGTTTTTTTGTAATGTTCTTATTATATGATTCAATACTATCTTGAATATATTTTAATTCTTTCTGTGTGGAAGCTGCTTTGGCTTCTAAATCTGTCATTTGTTTAATAATATCTTGAATCGTATTTTCTGTATTTTTAACATTCTTTTGAGTTTCTTTTGTATCTTTGGCTAGTTCTTTGTTTTTATCTTTGAGATATGTATTAAATTCTTGACATGTTTTTTGTTGTTTGTCTGTTAACTTGGAAGATGAACAGAGTTTTATGTATTTTTCTTCTTGACCTTTAAAATCTTCTGCTTGAACTGATATATAACTCAAAGAAAAAGCAGTCATAAGACATAGAGTAAAAAAGCCTATAAATATCTTTTTTTGACGAGACATGACAATCCCTCCTTTTTATCTACACTTCTTATTCTAAACACTTTTGCGTATGTGTCAATTGAAACACATAGAAAATATTTGGGAAATCATGTTTATTTGATGTGATAATAGATCAACTCTGTTTGATTTTTTGCCCTTTAGATTATGCTATAAATGATATCGGACTGTCTATCAAATAGTATTCATTGTCTATAAGCTATTTTTTCTTCATTGATATGGACTGATAAATACTGATATCATAATAAATGGTTAATAGACAGTTGATAATAATAAACATGGGTTGATAAGATAGAGATCTTAGGCATAATGGACTCTTTTCAGTAGAACAAAGAAAGGATAAAACGAAGATACATATCACATGTATATTCATTTCATCCTCGAAGTCTTCCGTACCATTGTTATATCATAATCAGCAAACATATGACCCAAAACATTTGATGTATTTTAGACTTTTCTATCTTCAATAATACGATTAGCAACAATATCAGGGGCAAATTCATATCCTAAGAAATCCATTTCAAAGAATCCTTGACCCTGTGTCATTGATCTTAAATCAACAGCATAGTTCATGACTTCTGATTGAGGTGCTTCAGCAGTGATCTTAATCATGCCATCTTCTAAAATTTCACTACCCATAACACGAGCACGCTTTTTATTGAAATGTCCCATAATATCACCAGTATACTGTTCATCAACATAAACATTTAATGTGACAAATGGTTCTAATAAAACTGGTTTTGCTTTTGGCATTGCTTCTTTAAAACACATGATAGTAGCTGTTTTAAAGGCCATTTCAGATGAATCAACACTATGATAAGAACCATCAATAAGAGTGGCTTTAATGCCAAGAACAGGATATTCAGCAAGTATACCAGCTTTCGTTGCTTCAAGCATACCTTTTTCTACTGCTGAGAAATAAGCTCTTGGAACAGCTCCACCGAAAATTTTTTCTTCAAATACAAAAGGAACACTATAATCATTGAGTGGTTCAAATGTCATTTCTACATCGCCATATTGACCATGACCACCAGATTGTTTTTTATATTTATAACGGTGTGTGACACTTCCACGAATTGTTTCACGATATGGAATAATAATATCATCTAAAGCAACATCAATTTTAAATCTTTCTTTCAGTTTTGCAACAACTGTTTCAATATGAATATCGCCTAATCCATAGAGACATTGTTGTTTTGTTTCAGAATTGTTTTCAAAACGTAATGTTGGATCTTCTTCTAATAATTTATTTAGTGCATTTGCAATCTTTTCTTCATTGCTTTTTCCAACAGGTTTAATCGCCTTACCAAAATATGGATGAGAGAAACGAATAGGTTCATATAAAACACGATAATCTAAAGTGCATAAAGTATCATTTGTCTGGGTATGTGTTAATTTAGATAAAGCACCTATATCACCAGCATTCAAAGTATCAACTTCAATCAATTCTTTCCCTTTCATAACATAAAGTTTATTCATTTTTTCAACTTCTTTTTTACGAACATTATATAAAGAAGTACCTGTATGAACACAACCTGTACAAACTTTAAATAGAGAAATTCTACCAACAAAAGGATCAGCAATTGTTTTAAATATAAATAGAGATGTTGGTAAAGACTCATCAAAGCCAATTAAGTCTTCTTCACCAGTGTCTTCGTTCTTTACAACCATAGAATTGACCATATCACCAGCAGCACTAAAGAAAGCAACCATCGAATTTAAAACAATCTGTATGCCAATTTGATTGGTACCACACAAAACAGGAATTAAAGTATGATTCATAACACCTTGTCTTAATGCCCATGATATTTCTTCTTTTGTAAAAGGTTCTTCATTAATATATTTTTCTAAAAGTTCATCATTTGTATTGGCCACAGCTTCATCAATCATATTTTTGATTGGAGTAATTTCATCCCACATATTATCAGGGATAGGACAAGGGTGGGTTTGTTCACCTTCAAAATAACGTCCTTCCATTTTTGCTACATTCACATAGCCAACCATTTTGTTGCCTTCCATAATTGGGACTTGAATAGGGGCAATTGCTTTTCCATAAGTTAATTTTAATTCTTCTAATTTCTCTTTATAAGCTGCATTTGGATAATCAAGCCCACTTAAATAAATGATTTTTGCTTTATTGTGTGCTTTATGCATAGCTTGTTTTGTTCCTACACTAATACCTTCTGTAGCAGGAACAACAATTAAAGCACTTTCAGTAACTTTAAGCGCAGCTTCAACTTCACCAATAAAGTCAAATGAACCAGGTGTATCAATAATATTGATTTTACAATCATTCCATTCTAAAGGAATAACTGTTAAACCAATCGAGGTTTGTCTTTTCACCTCTTCTGCTGAATAGTCACTCAGAGTGTTTCCATCCTCAATCGTACCTATACGATTTGTAATTCCAGCCCGATAAGCCATAGCTTCAATCACGCTGGTTTTACCACTCCCAGAGTGGCCTAACACGACAACATTTCCAATTTCGTTTGAGTGATAAGTTCTCATAATATCACGCTCCTTTTTTAAGTTTTCTTTCTTTTATTCTAACACACTTCATTTTTAATGAAAACGGTTACAGTATAATTATAGTGAAATTTATTTAAAAAAATGATATGATGTTTACAGAGGAGGGCAAAATATGGAAGTTGGATTAATTATTATATTATTTTTATCAAATGCTTTAGCATTAGATTGCCTTTATAACCATAGAATAAAGACGACAGGTGCATTGATTATTCTTAATTTGTGCTTAACTGTAGCGTTAGCTTATCAGTTTAAACAAATGGAGAAGATATTCTATTTATTATTAGGATGTGCAGGATTGGTTGCTTTATTTTTTGGGGTTAAATTATATTTGAAAAAGAAAAAAGATGCACCAATTATCATTGATGCTACTGATCGAATTATTGAAGAAAAAGAGGATAAATAATGGAAACAGTGAAATTTGAAATTGAAATGGAAAATGGAAAAATGATGTCAGGAGAATTATATCCAGATGTTGCTCCAATAACAGTGAAAAACTTTATAAGTTTAATTGAAAAAAATTTTTATGATGGTTTAATCTTTCATCGTGTGATTCCTGGATTTATGATTCAGGGTGGTGGATTAGATGCTCAAATGAAAGAAAAAGCATGTCCATCAATTAAAGGTGAGTTTCGCAGTAATGGTGTTCAAAATGATTTATTGCACACACGTGGTGTTTTATCAATGGCTCGTACAATGGTCAAAGATTCAGCGAGTTCACAATTCTTTATTATGCATGATGTTGCACCGCATTTAGATGGCGAATATGCTGCTTTTGGTAAAATTATAGATGGATTAGATGTCGTTGATGAAATTGCAAGTGCTCAAACAAATTTTCAGGATTGTCCAAAGACACCAATTGTGATAAAAACGATGAGGTTAATATAATGAAACTTTTTTATCTGGAAAATTGTCCACACTGCCAAAGAGCGAGAAACTGGATGCAGGAATTGTATGTGGAAAATCCTATCTATAAAGAAATTCTGATTGAAATGATTGAAGAATCAAGAGAAGTAGAATTGGCTGACTCTTATGATTATTATTATGTTCCTTGTTTTTTTGATGGAGATCAAAAGTTACATGAAGGTGTTGCTAGCAAGGAAATTATACAGAATATTTTCGATGATTATTTAAGGAGGAAAAAATAATGAAAATATTAGTTACTGGTGGAGCAGGGTATATTGGAAGTCATATTTGTGTAGAATTACTTCAAGCTGGGCATGATGTTGTTGTGATTGATGACTTTTCAAATTCACAGCCTGAGGTTTTGGAGTATATTCATGAAATTACAGGAAAAAATGTTCAGTTCTATGAGTTTAATATTTTAGATGAAGCAAAAACTGAAAAAGTTTTTCAGGAAAATCAACTAGATGCAATTATTCATTGTGCAGCATTCAAAGCAGTTGGAGAATCAGTATCAAAACCAATTGAATATTATACAAATAATCTCATGACAACTTTAATTGTTACAAAAATGATGAGAGATTATCATGTCAATAATATTGTTTTTAGTTCTAGTGCAACTGTCTATGGTGACCCAAAAGTTGTGCCTTTAACAGAAGACTGTCCACTAGGAGAAACAACAAATCCATATGGAACAAGTAAGGCTATGATGGAAAGAGTGTTAACTGATGTTCAACATGCTTATCCACAAATGTCAGTTACATTACTGCGCTATTTTAATCCGATTGGGGCACATGCTTCTGGATTAATTGGAGAAAATCCTAAAGGCATTCCTAATAACTTAATGCCATATGTTATGAAAGTGGCAACTGGGGAATTATCATGTTTAGGTGTTTTTGGTGATGATTATGACACTCCTGATGGAACAGGAGTTCGTGATTATATTCATGTTGTTGACTTAGCAAAAGGACATGTTGCAGCAATTGAAAAATACAGTCAGCCAGGAGTTCATATTTGTAATTTAGGAACTGGAAAAGGCTATAGTGTATTAGACATTGTAAAGGCCTTTGAAAAAGTCAATGGTGTTAAAGTCAATTATGAGATTAAAGCAAGACGTCCTGGAGATATTGCAACTTGTTATGCTGATCCAACACGTGCAAAAGAAGAACTTGGCTGGGTTGCTGAAAAAACTTTAGAAGATATGTGCCGTGATACTTGGAACTTTGCTAAAAAACATTAAAAGAGCTTGGCTCTTTTTTTCTTTGTGATAAAATAAAAAAGAGGTGATGTTTATGGTTAGGAAACACTATGTTTTTCATGGGCGTGTACAAGGTGTAGGTTTCCGTATTACGGTTTATCAGGTGGCCTCACGCTTAGGTTTAACTGGATGGGTAAGAAATCAATCTAATGGAAATGTGGAGGCATGTTTTCAAGGTGAGGAAAGACGTATTGATCAGTTAATTGAGCATATGCAAACAATTCGGTATATTCATATTGATAAGATGGAAATAGAATTATTGGATGTTTTAAATAATGAGCATTCTTTTGAAATTAAATACTAGATATCCTCATAGGTACATGGTATCTGTAAAATGAAATAAAAAAATTAAAATAGAAAAAGTATTGATATATTCAATGCTTTTTATTTTATGAATAAAAAAGCTGAAAATTTTGCATGACCTATCGTTCATATTGCTTTATAATAGAGAAAGCGTGTGTTATGATGACATAGCGAAATATTTCATAACAAATGAATTTGTTAAAATAAAACTGCTGTTATATTTTCGAAGAGTGAGGGAGGAAATGAAATATGAAAATTATTAAGCGAAATGGTTCAGAGGTCAGTTTTGATGAACTCAAGATTACAGCTGCAATAGAAAAGGCAAATGCTGAGGCTGTTGAGACAGAAAGATTATCTGATGAGGATATTGACAACATTACAAATAATGTGAAATATCAATGTGAAAAAATGCGACGTGCATTAAGTGTTGAAGAAATTCAAAACTTAGTTGAAAATGAAATTATGAAATTAAATGCTTTTGCAGTTGCAAGAAAATATATTACATATCGTTATAAAAGAGCGTTAGTGCGTAAAGCGAATACAACAGATGAACAAATTTTAAGTTTAATAGAGTGTGATAATGAAGAAGTCAAACAAGAAAACTCTAATAAGAACCCAACTGTGAATAGTGTTCAAAGAGATTATATGGCTGGTGAAGTGAGTAAAGATATTACAAAACGTTTATTATTACCAGAACATATTGTCAAAGCTCATGAAGAAGGGATTATTCATTTCCATGACTCTGATTATTTTGCTCAGCATATGCATAACTGCTGTTTAGTAAACTTAGAAGATATGTTACAAAATGGAACTGTTATTAGTGAAACGATGATTGAAAGACCAAAGAGTTTTTCAACTGCTTGTAATATTGCAACACAAATTATTGCACAGGTTGCAAGTTCACAGTATGGTGGTCAAAGTATCAGTTTATCTCATTTGGCTCCTTTTGTTGACGTGAGTCGCCAAAAGTTTAGAAAAGAGGTGCGTGAGGAATTTGACCAAGAAGGAATTGAAGTGAGTGATCAGCAAGTCAATGAATTGGCTGAATACAGAGTTCGTAAAGAAATCAATCGTGGTGTACAAATGATTCAGTATCAAGTCATTACTTTAATGACAACAAATGGACAAGCACCATTTGTAACGGTTTTTATGTATTTGAATGAAGTTGCTGATGGACAAACAAAAGATGACTTGGCTTTAATTATTGAAGAAACTTTAAATCAAAGAATTGTTGGAGTTAAAAATGAACAAGGGATTTATGTGACACCAGCATTCCCAAAATTAATTTATGTTTTAGAAGAAGATAATATTACTGAAGGAAGTAAGTATTGGAATTTAACAAAATTAGCAGCAAAATGTACTGCAAAACGTATGGTTCCTGATTATATCTCTGAAAAGATAATGAAAAGCTTAAAAGTTGATAAAAATGGGGATGGGCATTGTTATACATGTATGGGATGTCGTAGTTTCTTGACACCTTTTGTTGATCCTGAGACACAACGTGCAAAATATTATGGACGTTTTAATCAAGGCGTTGTGACAATCAATTTAGTTGATGTTGCGTGCTCTTCTAAGGGCGATATGAAGTCTTTTTGGCGTATTATGGATGAAAGATTAGATTTGTGTAAAGAAGCGCTTATGTGCCGTCATGAACGTTTAAAAGGGACACCTAGCGATGTTGCACCAATTTTATGGCAATATGGTGCATTAGCAAGACTTAAAAAAGGTGAAACTTTAGATAAATTATTATATGGTGGATACTCTACAATTTCTTTAGGTTATGCGGGACTTTGTGAATGTGTAAAATACATGACTGGAAAATCACATACTGATCCTGAAATCACACCATTTGCTTTAGAAATTATGCAACATTTAAATGATAGATGTAATGAATGGAAACAACAGGAGAATATGGATTTTAGTTTATATGGTACACCAATCGAATCTACAACATATAAATTTTCTAAATGTTTACAAAAAAGATTTGGAAAAATTCCTGGTGTGACTGATAAAAACTATATTACAAATAGTTATCATGTCAATGTAACTGAAGAAATCGATGCATTTGAAAAATTAACATTCGAATCACAATTCCAAAAACTATCACCAGGTGGAGCAATTAGTTATGTTGAAGTACCAAATATGCAAGATAATTTAGATGCTGTTTTAACTGTTATGAAGCATATATATGATCATATTATGTATGCTGAATTAAATACAAAGAGTGATTATTGTATGGAATGTGGATACGATGGAGAAATTCAAATTAAGGAAGATGAAGATGGAAAATTAATTTGGGTTTGTCCAAGTTGTGGAAATACAAATCAAGACAAGATGAGTGTGGCAAGACGTACATGTGGATATATTGGTACGCAATTCTGGAATCAAGGTAGAACACAAGAAATTAAAGAACGTGTTCTTCACTTATAATTATGTATTACGCAACAATAAAAAAGGTTGATATTGCCAATGGAACGGGAGTGAGAGTCTCACTCTTTGTTTCTGGTTGCACACATCATTGTCCAGAATGCTTTAATGAAGTTGCTTGGGACTTCCACTATGGAGAAGAATTTACAAGTCAGACAATTGATGATTTGATTGAACTTATGAGACAACCACATATTCAAGGTTTAAGTTTGCTGGGTGGAGAACCCATGGAACCGACTAATCAAGAAGGATTATTACCATTATTACAAAAAATGCATCAGGAACTTCCTTCCAAAGATGTTTGGTGTTATACTGGCTATGATTTAGAAGATCTTTTAGAAGGTGGACGGGCACATTGTTTTGTGAGTGATGAACTTTTAAGTTATATTGATGTTTTAGTGGATGGACCTTTTATACAGGCTGAAAAAAATATTCGTTTGAAGTTTAGAGGGTCAAATAATCAACGTGTGATTGATATGAAGAAAACACGTGAACAAAATCAAATCGTTTTATGGGATGAGAAATAATCTTTAGGGGAACCTAAAAGGTTATTTTTTTAGTCGTTAAGTTGAATAATTTATTATTTGTGTGAAAAATGAAAATTATTATCTTTAAAAATAAAAAAATCCTAAAAATAGGGTGGAAATTTATCTTGAAATTATATATAATGGTAAGGCAATGAAAGGAGGAATTCTCCAATGAAAGAAGGCATAAGAAAAGAGTATAAAGCACAATATGATGCTTCAACTAGAAGAATAGATGTTGTTGATGTGCCAGAATTCAATTTCATTATGATTGATGGAATCGGAAATCCTAATGTAGAAGAGTTTAAATTAAAATCTGAAGCTTTGCATTTATTATCTAAAGCTATTAAGGATTACTTTAAGCAAGAATTAGATTTATTATATTTGATATCACCTTTAGAGGGATTATGGGATACGTATGATAATAGTCAATTTGATGTCACAAGAAAGAAAATGATAAAGTTTACTTTAATGATTGCTCAGCCAAAGGTTTTGAATGAGGAAACATTTGAGAAGATTAAAGAGTATGTAGCTGCTAAAAAAGACAATCCATATATTGTTGATGCATATTTAAAGAAGTATACTGAAGGCAAATGCGTTCAGATGTTACATAAGGGTGCGTATAATACAGAGATTGATACAACAATTCAAATTATGGAGTATATTACAATTCAAAATATGAAGTTAATTGGACTCCATCATGAGATTTATTTGAATGATCCAGAGAAGGTATCGCCAGATAAATTAAAAACAATTGTCAGATATGCTATTGAGGAAGAGGGGGTATAACCCCTTTTCTTGTTAAGGAGGAGATTATCATGTTATTTGTATCGTGGAATGTTAATGGATTAAGAGCTTGTTTGAAAAAAGGTTTTGAAGATTTTTTTAAGGATGTTGATGCTGATATTTTTGCTATTCAGGAAACGAAATTACAAAGAAATCAAATTGATTTAGAGTTTGAAGGATATACTTCTTATTATAATGATGCAATCAAGAAGGGGTATAGTGGCGTTGCTATTTATACAAAGAAAGAACCAATGAATGTTATATATGGTATGGGAATTGAAGAACATGACCAAGAAGGAAGATTAATAACACTTGAATTTGAAAAGTTTTATTTTGTTGCTGTTTATACGCCTAATTCAAAAAGAGAGTTAGAAAGATTAGATTATCGTCAAGTTTGGGAAGATGCCTTTAGACAGCATGTTCAAAAGCTTAAGGAATCTAAACCGGTTGTCCTATGTGGTGATTTAAATGTTGCACATAATGAGATTGATTTAAAAAATGATAAAACCAATCATAAGAATGCTGGTTTTACAGATCAAGAAAGAGCAAAGTTTAGTGAATTATTGAATTCAGGATTTATTGATACTTTTAGATATAAATATCCTGAAACTGAAATGTATTCTTGGTGGTCTTATATGTTTAAGGCAAGAGAAAAGAATGCAGGCTGGCGTATTGATTATTTTGTTGTATCAGAAGATTTAAAAGAGAATATTAAGGATGCTTATATCTATACTGAGATTATGGGATCTGATCATTGTCCAGTTGGAGTTGAATTGGAGGGGTTAGAATGAAATGTATGATTGTTTCTGATATTCATGGTTCTTATGAGGATTTCAAAAGGATTGTTGAAATCTTTGAAGAAGAGCATATGGAGCAGTTTATATTATTAGGTGACTTATTATATCATGGGCCAAGAAATCCACTCCCTGAGGGTTATAACCCTAAAGAAACGGCTGTTTTATTGAATCATTATAAAGATAAAATTATTGCTGTGAGAGGGAACTGTGATGCAGAAGTAGACCAAATGGTTTTGGATTTTCCAATGCGTGCAGATTATACGCAATTATATATAGATGGACATCGTTTCTTTGTGACTCATGGTCATTTGTATAATGAAGATGAGATGCCATTATTAAATCAAGGTGATATTTTCATGTATGGTCATTTCCATAAACCAGTTGCAAAATTAATTGATGGTATCGTTATTTTTAATCCATCATCAATATCTTTGCCAAAAGCTGGAGTCAAAAGTTATGGAGTTTATGAAAATGATGAGTTAAAGATTTTTTCATTAGAAAAAGAGTTGATTGAAAGTATAAAATTATAAAAATATATAAAAAAACCGTGAAATCAAAGTAAAAGTATGGTATTTTTATATTGGTGAGGTGAGAGTATGGCAAAGTATAAAGATATTGCAGATGATATACGTGAAAAAATTAAAAATCAAGAATATACTTTTGGTCAAAAACTCCCTTATGAATATGTTTTATGCATGAGCTATCATTGCAATAAGGAAACAATGAAAAAGGCATTGGATATTTTGGTCAAAGAAGGATTGATCATTAGAAGACGTGGAGCAGGAACATTTGTAAAGGATTACGATAGTTCAATCGAAAATGCAACAAATAAATTTGCCCGTGGATTAACTGCTAAATATGAAGGTATTAAAGAAGTAACTAGTCAAGTATTGGAATTTGAAGTTATACCTGCAGATGAGCATTTATCTAAAAAATTACAGATTGAACCTGGAGATTTTGTTTATCATATTATTCGTTTAAGATTTTTAGATAAAAAGCCACATCTTATCGATATAAGCTATATGCCAATTAGTTTAATTCCAAATCTAAAATTAGAGCATTTGAAAGGCTCAGTTTATGAATATATTGAAAAAGTTTTAAAATTAAAAATTCAAAGTTGTCATTTAACAATTAATGCAGCTTTATCAACACCATTGGAACAACAATATTTAGAATTGAATGAATATGAACCATATATTCAGGAAGAACAAATCTCATATTTGAGTAATGGAGCTATTTTTGAATATACATTAGCACGTCATCATTATGCAGATTTCGAATTTCAAACTATCGTTGTACAACAGTAAACCTATGAGAAATCATAGGTTTTCTTTATTATAAATTGATACCACGTGTTATACGCGTGGTAAAGATTTTAGCTTTAGCGTT
>NZ_CFJNYH010000053.1:0-17121 GCF_984815275.1 Coprobacillus sp. | reverse complement strand
TCGATAGGTGAAGACCTCCGCAACAAAAGACCCTTATAGGGTCTGTACATACCACGTCTTTTAGGCGTGGTTATGATTTACTAAATTTCAATAAGTTCATACTCATGTGTACCTAAACCAATTTTTTCAGCATGTTCTAAGCATGATTTCCAGTTTGTTTCTGGTGAAACATCAGTAAAATGATCATGGTGTTCATGACCATGTTTATGAAGAATACTGTTAGCTGTTGCTGGTTGTTTATTAACTGCATCAGCACATGCTTGATCTAAAGCAACTGGATCAAAAGATGCAAACATCCCAACATCTGGAACAATAGCGATATCATTTTCACTATGACAATCACAATATGGTGATACATCAATAACCAATGAAATATGGAAACATGGACGGCCATCAACAACAGCTTTTGTATATTCAGCAATTTTATAGTTTAAGATATCATTGGCTTCATCCATACTCGCTTTAATAGCATCTTTTGGACAGACTCCAATACAACGTCCACATCCAACACATTTATCATGGTTAATAGAAGCTTTATGATCTGTAATTGTAGGTGCATCATGTGCACAAATTTTAATACATTGTCCACAGCCAATACATAAATCTTGAACAACAGATGGTTTACCAGCACTATGCATTTCCATTTTACCAGCACGAGAGCCACAACCCATACCTAAATTTTTAAGTGCACCACCAAAGCCAGTCAATTCATGTCCCTTAAAGTGGTTTAAAGAAATAACAATATCAGCATCCATAATTGCTTGACCAATTTTAGCTTCTTTCACATATTCTCCATTAACTGGGACCAATTCCTCATCAGTTCCTTTTAAGCCATCAGCAATAATTGTATGTACACCTGTCTGAAAAGGATTATAACCGTTAGTATAGGCACTATCTAGATGATCTAAAGCATTCTTTCGTCCACCTACATAAAGTGTATTGCAGTCTGTTAGAAATGCTTTTCCACCTAATTCTTTAACATAATCACAAACAACCTTAGCATAATTAGGTCTTAAATATGCTAAATTTCCAGGCTCACCAAAGTGAATCTTAATAGCTGCATACTTATTAGTAAAATCAATGTCTTCAAAACCTGCCTTTTTCATTAAGAACTTCAATTTTTCGGGAAGATTCATTCTTCCTGTATGCATATCACAATAATATACTTTTGATTTCTCCATAACTTTCCCTCCTACTTAATAAAAATCCTATTCTCTTATTATCTTAACACTTAAAGTACGCTTGAAGTCAAGAAAAAGAACAATATTCATTGATTATTGTTCTCATTTCATTCAATAAGTTTATAATTCTGTGGTTGACTTTGAATCAATGCTTCTAAGTCAGTTACGTTTTTATAACTATAATAAGAAGATATACCTATATTACATTGATAAATCTTGCCATTCACATAAACAATATTAGCTCTCCAATCAGGATTGCTTGTACAACTAGAATTTGCATATAAGATCATTTCTGGATTATCTTTCTCACCTATATAATAAGGTCTCCAATATAAGTCAGTTTGACTATTTATTTTTTCTAAAATATTATTATCAACTTTCTGTAATTTATTTTCATTAATTAATTTCCCTATTAATTCTTTTCTATCAAGTGTTGTTTGTCCTTTAGCAAGTTCTTTTGTCATCTCTATATAAATGCCCAGCATATTATTCATAGAATCATAAAGAGGATTATCAATTTCATCCTTAGATACAATTGAATATTGAGGGTCCTTAGTCTTATCAAAAAGAACATATATTCCATTACTTGCTTTATATAATAATCTTGTAATTTCATTATTCACTACACTAATATTTCCTTGGATTTCACCATTTTCTACATCAACAAAATCATCAATCCATATCTTATCATCATTGTTTAAATGAATATTATCACTTTTATTTTGAGCATATTTATCAATAACTCTTTTTTGGGATGCTGTAACATAAGCATAACATTCCGTTAAAGCAGGTGCCTCTTGAGCAGTGTCGATATATTTTAAAACAGTTGGTACAGCAACAGCCATAAGCACTGCTAAAATAACAACGACTATAATTATTTCAATTAAAGTGAAACCATGTTTATTTTTCCTCAGCATAGAATCACCTCCATGGTTTAAATATACCACTTTCGCCAAAATGTTACAAACATATATGCTACAGATAATAGTATTTTCAAAAAAAGAAAAGTATTCCTATAAGAATATTTTTTGAAAATAATTCCTTTTTAATACTTGAGAAAAATCATTATAAATATGATATGTGAGATTTATTCCTTTGTTTTTTGAAATATACCAAGCAGAAATTGAGAAGGGTGTCATGAGTAAATAATGAGCTTACTCATCTACTTGAATATTTAAAGCAGGTGTGAATTATCGCTTATCTTCTTAGTTATCATTATGCTGTGTTTTTTAAAAGGGAGACTTTTGTTTAAAGAAGAGATAAAGTTTATAGTAATCAAATAGAATGATATAAAAAACTATAAAACTGCTAAATAAAGATTGTCAATGATGATGGTGGGTATAAAAGTAAAGATTTGTTTTTTTGTTTCAGATAAGAAATAATTTCCAATTTATAAAAATTGATATATACTTATATTATGGATATGGAGGAATGTATATGGAAACAAGAAAATTTGAAAAATTAAATGTTGAAACATCTTTATTAGGATTTGGGTGTATGAGATTTCCATTGACTAAAGATGGAAAAATAGAAGAAGTTGAAGCTGAAAAAATGATTGATTTGGCAATTCAATCAGGTGTCACATATATTGATACAGCTTATCCTTATCATGATGGAATGAGTGAACCCTTTGTTGGACGAGTTCTTAAAAAATATGAAAGAAATTCTTTTAAACTTGCTACAAAGTTACCAATTTGGAAGATTAATAGTCAAGAAGAAGCCAAAGAAATCTTTGAATCACAGTTAAAAAGATTAGATGTTGATTATGTTGATTTTTATTTATTGCATGCATTAGATAGTGATAAATGGAAGAAAGTTATTGAATATAATATTATTGATATGTGCGAGGAATTAAGAAGAGAAGGAAAAATTAAATATTTAGGGTTTAGTTTTCATGATGAGTTTAATGTATTTGAGGAGATTATTCGTTATCATCAATGGGATTTTTGTCAATTGCAATTAAATTATATGGATATGGGAATACAAGCTGGACAAAAAGGTGTTGATTTAGCAAATGAATTAGGTATTCCATTGGTCGTTATGGAACCTATTAAAGGTGGTTCTTTAGCTACCTTACCAGAAGATGTTACAAAACACTTTAAAGATTATGCGCCTGATAAAACGCTTGCTTCTTGGGCTTTGCGTTATGTTGGAACTTTACCAGGTGTTAAAGTAATTTTAAGTGGGATGTCAACACTAGCACAGGTAGAGGATAATTTGAAAACATTTACTGATTACAAAAATTTAACAGACGATGAATTAAAGATTGTGGAAGAGGTTGCAGATACATTGCATTCACGTACAAAGAATGGTTGTACAGGATGTGAATATTGTATGCCATGTCCTTTTGGAATCAATATACCAGGCAATTTTAGATATTGGAATAATCGTTTTGTTTATGATGATGAAAAACTTTTTAAAGGAAAGTATGCAAAGATGTCTGAGCAGGAAAAAGCGAGTCATTGTAAAGAATGCGGCGCTTGTGAAAAAATGTGTCCACAACAAATTTCAATTCGTGAGGATTTAAAACGTGTAGTTATTGATTTGGAAAAATAATCTTATAATATTGACTAGACAACATAATAAAAAATACTCTTATTTATATCATTCTATAAATAGGAGTATTTTTTAGTATAAATATTGTTGTTTTACATTTCTTTTGTTGCTTTATTAAAGAAATAAAATCCAATTACAAACATAATAGAAATCATGCCTACTCCAATGTTCATATATCCAGTTAATTGAGCAGTTATACTTACAAGAGCAGTTCCCATAAAGGATGCACCTTTGCCACAAATATCAAATAATCCAAAATACTCACCAGATTTTTGAGGTGGTATAATTTTAGCAAAATATGAACGTGATAAAGCCTGAATGGCACCTTGGAACATACCAACACAAATTGCCAAAAGCCAAAATTCCCACTGTTTATCAAGTTGAATAGCAAACAAAGCAATACATGTATAAGCAACAATACATATTTTAATAAGTAATTTTGCAGGATAAATTTTAGATAATTTTGAAAATATTAATGCAAATGGAAAGGCAACAATCTGTGTGACAAGTAGCGCAACGAGTAACCCTTGAGTATCTAAACCTAAGGCACTTCCATAGGCTGTTGCCATATCAATAATTGTATAAACACCATCAATATAGAAGAAAAATGCAACCAAGAATAGGAAAACCTTACGGTCTTTCGTAATTTCTTTAAGAGTATGAAACAAGCGTTGAAAGCTTTGCCTGATTGGATGTTTTGGTTTTTCAACATAATAGACTTGCTGATATTTTCTTAATAAAGGGATTGTTAATGCAAACCACCATATTGCATTAATGAAGAAAGCAATCATAATAGCCATTTCAAAAGACATGCCAATACTTTCATAAAAAAGAACAAATACTAAACTGATTACAAAAGGAATACAACTTCCAATATATCCCCAAGCATAGCCATGTGAAGAAACAGTATCCATTCGTTCAGGTGTTGTAATATCTAATAACATTGAGTCATAGAAGATGTTAGCTGTTGAAAAGGCTATTTTAGCGATGACAAATATGGCTAAAAAGATAACCCATGACGTTGGAAATGAGAGAGCAGCAAGAGCCAGTACACCAACCATCATACTTATTGAGAAAAATGGTTTTTTATAACCTTTAGTGTCTACAATAGAACCTAGTACAGGACCAATAATTGCTACAATTGCTGTTGTAAGAGAAGCTGCATATCCCCAATATGCTAAATAATTAACTTCAGAGATATTTGCCATTGAAGAAAGATGATTAAAATAGATCGGAATAATTGTTGAAACTAAGAGTATAAATGCAGAATTTCCTACATCATACATAATCCAATATTTTTCTAACTTTGTTAACTTCTTATCATTCATAAGTTTGCCCAAACCTTTCATTAAGATAATCATCATGAAGATGAATAGAGTAATCTTGTATCAGAGAAACAGCAAGACTGACTGCTTGATTTTTCTTCCTGATCAATTCATCAATACATTCTCGAGATGTTTCATTTTTTACATAATTTATTATGAGACCTTTATAGTTAGGATATATACCAGCAACTTTCATAGCTAATAATACGAATCCTCTTTTGAATCTTCCTGGTGCTTTAATCATATTCAAATAGAATAATAAATCTTTTAAAGATTTCCAAATTTCTTTATCAGTGACTTTAAAAAAAGGAGCAATGACTTGAGAAACCTCTAATGAAGGATGGATATGACTTGTAAGAGAAGTTCTTAAAGGATCTTGGCCTTGTTGAACAAGTAATTCCCTGTCAAACTCTGATTCAATTTCACTGTGAGTCATATTTAATATCTTTTCTTGATTCCCTATGTATCCATGACATTCACTATCTAAAACATAATGAGTGATAAATCCACAAATATAGGCAAAAGCATCTTCTTTATATAGACTGTGATTAATAATATGCTTTGCATCTTTAAAGAAATCATAAGCCTGTTTTTTATGCATAGAGAAACCTAAATCTTTTACTATATTCTTTTTTAATGCCTGATGATAGAATAAAATATCTGGGCCATGAACTCCAATATTATATAAGTTCATATGCTTTTTTAATCGCTCCTGTAGTTCTAAATCTAATTTGTTATAAACTTGTTGTCCAAAATCAAAATGTGCATAACCTGCTGGCATAATCAATCCTCCCACTCTATTATAAAAAGTTAAATATTAAAAACCATCAAATCTATGTTAATTTCTAATTAAATCATATCATGTTTATATACTGAAACATAATAAAATATGATAAAATAAAGAAAATAGGTGGGATAGAATATGAAAAGAAAAATAGGGATAGTTATATTGGGAATTATTATTGTTATTGGGGGGTATTTGATTTATGATCAAATGAGGTTTAAATCAGATGATATTATATTAGAATTGAATGATGTAAAAGTAATCGAATATGGAGAATCATTTGATCCATTAACTCTTATTAAGAAGTGTTCTGGTGAAGTGATTTATCAAGAGTCAATAGATACAACAAAAATAGGAAAGCATAAAATAACTTTTGTAGTTAAGGAAAATCAGGTAACTAAAGAATTTGCATTTGAAATCGAAGTAAGAGATACAAAAGCACCTGACATAACACTGACAAAAGAGAAAGATTCAATAGAATTAGGAAGTCAACTCAATATAACTCAATATATAAAATCAGTAAAAGATAATGCTGATGGAGATTTAACATATAAAAAAGATAAAGATGTTAAAAGTGGAGATGTGGGCTTTTATACATATCATAGCCAAGTAGATACTCAAAAAAATGGAAAATATATTGTGACAATCATTGCTATAGATAAGAGTGGCAATAAGGCAAAAAAAGAGTTGGCTATAACTGTTCAAAAAAAGAAAGAAACAGTTTCGAATCAGCAAAGGAATCAATCCTCACCTCAACAATATAAGGCTAATCCTAACAATAAAATCATTGTCATAGATCCTGGACATCAAGGAAAAGGAAATAGTGAAAAGGAAGCGATAGGACCTGGTTCTTCAACAAAAAAGGCGAAGGTTACAACAGGAACTACGGGGGTATCATCACGCAAGGCAGAGTCACAGATTAATTTAGAGATTGGATTAAAGCTAAGAACAGAATTGCAGTCTAGAGGCTATACAGTTATTATGACGAGAACAACTCAAAATGTGAATCTTTCTAACCAACAACGCGCAGAAATAGGAAATAAAAATAATGCAGCAGCAGTTATTCATTTGCATTGTGATGGTGGTGAATCAAGTGTACGAGGCGCACATACAATTTCACCTGCAAAGAATAATCCATATTGTTCTGAAATATTTAAAGCATCCTCAAAATTAGCACAGAGTGTTATCCAATCATATTCTGCAGCAACTGGAATAAAGAGCAGAGGAGTATCATATCGCAATGATTTGACAGGTATAAATTGGAGTCAGGTTCCTTCTATCTATATTGAGATGGGATTTATTTCTAATGTGTCAGAAGATAAACTTCTCGCTGATTCATCTTTTCAAAATAAATGTGCAAAAGGCATAGCAGATGGTATAGATAAATACTTTCAATAAAGCTAATGAACTTCATTGGCTTTTTTTGTTGTAAATTTTTATATAAAAGTTAGTTTACATAAATATTTGCTTAAAGCATTGTATAATAGTTTGCTGTGTGCTATAATTTGAATGCATACAATAACAATTAAAGCATATGAAAAGGTTAACTTAAGAAATAAGTTAACCTCATTGGAAACCATTAAAATTATTTGGATACTAGTTATTATCATCTTCAGGAGGTATATATTCCATAATATCTCCAATTGTGCAATTAAAATAATGACATAACTTACTTAGAAATAAACTATCAAAACGCTGTACTTCATCTCTACAATATTTATTTAAATTAGGTCTTAATATATCCATATCTTTACAAAGTTTATTCTTACTAATACTTTTCTCTTCTAACAGACTTTCTATTTTAAAATGAAATTTTCCATATTTATCATTCATATTATTATCACCCTTTTAATAGAATTATATATTAAAAACAATATTTCTATAATTTGTAGTTTGACACCTTGTATTAAAACACCTATTATTACTACAAGGTGTATTTTTATATTTAATCATTCTCTTTATTATGATAATATATAATTGTTCTATACATAAAAAGAAGGGAGAAATTTATTATGTATGTATATGATTTTTTTAAATCACTAAGTTTATTAAGAAAGGAGAAAATGCCAGATATAAATGAGATTCCAAATGAAGAAGTATTTATCTTTGGAAGTTATCCAATAGAAGAGTTAGATAATTATCCAATTGAGTTATCATCTCAAAACAAAAATTATCTTATTTATTGTAAACTTGACAATATTATAGACTTAAAATCTTTTCCTATTGATAAATATCTCGATTATATAAAAAGATTAGATAGTGAAAATATTGATCTCAATCTTTATGAACCTATTATGCTTGAAAGTACATTAATGGAAGCTATTTTACTTCTAGACTTGATATCTTCTCTAGAAGAAAATCCCTTTTTCGATGCAGTTTTTAATATTCCATTATCTTATTTAGATGAATTTCTTGATTCACATACATGTGAGTATATTGAGGTGAATGAAAGATTTATGGGAATTGAACTCATAAAAGATATCTATTTTTCACAAATATTATATTTTATTAAAAAGTATGTGAAAGTAAAATTTTGTACGAAACAAGAAGAGATAGTCAATCCGATCTCATATGAAGAGTTTTCATCATTAATTAGAGTTAAAATAAATGAATACCAAAAACTTGATCCGTTTAAAGCACCAATTTCTACTTATACAGGTATAGAAAATGTAGAATACGATAATCTCATATATCAAGTTGAATTATTGGGGGAGCGTCAACTGGATAAAAGAAGGAAGCTATCTTAGTCATTCATTATGTCATAAAAGTCATAAAAACTAATAATCATATCAATCATATGGTCATTAGTTTTTATTATAGATTACATGCTTTGTATAGATCAAATCAATTGTGATAAGTCCTTTCAAAGATCATATACCTATCTCTTTAAGATATACTATAAAGATTCACGAATAGATTAATTAAGGATTTTATACATTTATTATTGTTTAAAAGTAACTTTGAAGGTAGGTGAAATTTAAAAAGAAAGCGGTAACTTATTAAATTTACGTGATTATATGTGGACTTTCAAAATAAAATCAACTAAAATAGTTGTGAAAATGACAAAAAAGGAGATTTACATATATGAGTGGTTTTTTTGGTGTTGCATCTAAAAATGATTGTGTTATGGATTTGTTTTTTGGAGTAGATTATCATTCACATTTAGGAACAAGAAGAGGTGGTATGGCTGTTTATGGGAAAGAGGGATTTAATCGTTCTATTCATAATATTGAAAATTCGCCTTTTAGAACTAAATTTGACAAAGATATTGAAGAGTTTGAGGGGAAGTTAGGGATTGGGTGCATTTCTGATAATGAAGCACAACCTTTATTAGTGAATTCTCATTTAGGATCCTTTGCTATTACAACTGTAGGAAGAATTAATAATTTAGAACAATTGAAAGATAAGTGTTTTGAATATGGAAAGACACACTTTTTGGAAATGAGTGGTGGCGTTATTAATCCTACTGAAATGGTTGCAGCGATTATTAATCAGAAAGATTCTATTGTAGAGGGTATTAAACATGTTCAGGATGTTGTTAAAGGCTCAATGAGTATTCTCATTATGACATCAGAGGGAATTTATTGTGCTAGAGATAAATATGGACGTACACCTGTCATTATTGGTACAAAAGATGATGCAAACTGTGTGACTTTTGAAAGTTCTGCATTCTTAAATTTAGGATATCGACATGAAAAAGATTTAGGTCCTGGAGAAATTGTTTTCATGACACATGATTATTTGAAACAAGAACAAGCTCCGTTTGAAAAAATGAAAATATGTTCATTTTTATGGGTTTATTATGGATATCCAACATCTACATATGAAGGTGTAAATGTTGAAGCTATGCGTAATCGTTGTGGAGACATGCTAGCAAGACGTGACGATGTTTCACCTGATAGTGTTGCGGGTGTTCCTGATTCTGGAATAGCTCATGCAGTAGGGTATGCTAATCGTTCTGGGATTCCATTTGCAAGACCATTCATTAAATATACACCAACGTGGCCTCGTTCATTTATGCCATCTAGTCAAGGACAGAGAAACTTGATTGCTAAGATGAAATTAATTCCTGTTCAGGAATTAATTAAAGATAAGAGCTTATTACTTATAGATGATTCAATTGTGCGTGGAACACAATTGAGGGAAACAACAGAATTCCTATATGATTCAGGGGCAAAAGAAGTTCATGTTAGACCAGCTTGTCCACCACTATTATTTGGATGTAAATTCTTGAATTTCTCTCGTTCTAGTTCAGAAATGGATCTTATCACAAGACGAGTTATTCGTGATTTAGAGGGAACTGAAAATATTAGTTATGAAACATTACAAGAATATGCAGATCCTGACAATCAAAAGTATCAAGATATGTTAGAAGAAATCCGTAGAAGATTAAAGTTTACTTCATTAAGATATCACCGATTAGATGACATGATAGAATCTATAGGTTTAGAACCATGTCAATTATGTACATATTGTTTTAGTGGTAAAGAATAATAGAAAAGCCCTCATATTGATTATGGGGGCTTAACTTATATAATGTTGAGCAATGGTAATGAATAGATAGTTATCTTTTTTCTCTATATAAATACCAATATTTACTTTTTTATAGTTTTTATTTGTCATGACTGCATAATGTGTTGGACTTTTAAGAAGTCCTTGATGAAGATTATTAACAATTTGAATAATTTCATTATCAGTATAGTCTGATTTATAATTAACTTGTGTTTGGGCTAGATTCTCACCATGTGGTGTAGATTGAATGTTAATTATATTTTTTAAGGTTGTATTCCACTTTGTTCCATTTGGTCGTGTATGAGACCATTGAATTGATGCTTCTTGAGCGCGAAGAGTAGTGCTTTTTAATAGTGGTTTATATAAAGAGACAGGTGTTACTCGTGTTGTGTTGATAAGTTGGAGAAATTGTGAACGAATAAGAGTTTCATTTATAGAATGAGTTTTTTTAAGAGTTTGTTGTTTGTTGTCACTTTCTTTATTCTTTTGGGGTTGATCAGATACTTTTTCTTGTGAATTTGAAGGAGTTGAATCTATCTTTTTTTGTTTTTGAATTATCTTTTGACGTGTATCATGTGATTGAATAGTTTTTTTCTGTGTGTTGTGATTAAGTTCTTTTTGAGATATTTTTTTTGAAATAGTTTCTTGTTGTAAAATAATATTTTTTTGCACAATTGCTTCTATATGAATGTTTGTAATTTCAAGATAACAAACTATAAAACTTAAAGTGATGATTGTTATATATGTCTTCATAAAGACTCCTTTCATAAATGAAAGAAAAAAAGGTTTGCTATAAGCATTATAACATAGTTTGCTTAAAGTGAAAATATAAAATTGATATTATTATAAAATAATGTATAATTTATATAATGATAGAAGAATAGACTGGGTTTTGTCAATATGATGATTTCATAAAAAGAGTCAAATAACATTTATGTAACTATTTAGAAAAGATAGAAATAAATACTTTTTAATACAAAACAAATCATTGAATAGAGTTTAAAAAAATATCGTAGCTATGGCAAGATAATGAGATTGTTTTATTTCTATATAAAATATTGCATTAAAAGAGCGGATAATGGTAAAATGTATCAGCAAAGGATGGTATTATGGATAGAACAAAGGAAATTGAGCAAAGTATTATTAAGAAGTACAGAAAGCAAATTTGGCGTAAGTTTGTAAAAGGTGTTCAAACTTATGATATGATTCAACCAAATGATAAGATTGCTGTATGTATTTCAGGTGGTAAGGATTCAATGTTGATGGCAAAACTTCTTCAGGAATTAAAACGTCATGGTAAATTTGATTTTGAATTGGTTTTTTTATCTATGGATCCTGGATATAATGAAAAAAATAGAAAGAAAATTGAAGAGAATGCAGAAATTCTAGATATACCTGTACAATTTTTTGAATCTGATATCTTTCAAGTTGTTACAAATATTGAGAAATCACCTTGTTATTTATGTGCTAGAATGCGTCGTGGTTTTTTATATGCTAAAGCAAAAGAATTAGGATGTAATAAAATTGCTTTAGGACATCATATAGATGATGTCGTTGAGACAATATTAATGGGAATGTTTTATGGATCACAAATCCAAACGATGATGCCTAAGCTACATAGTACCAATTTTGAAGGTATGGAACTTATACGTCCAATGTATCTTATTGAAGAAAAAGATATTATTCATTGGTGTCATTATAATGATTTAGCATTTATTCAATGTGCATGTCGTTTTACAGAAGAGATGGAAGAGCTAGGAGATGTTCACCATACATCTAAAAGAGAAGAAATGAAAAATTTAATTAAGTATCTAGAAACAATGAACCCCAACGTTAAAAAGAATGTTTTTAAAAGTATGGAAAATGTTAAGCTTGGTACGGTTATTGCTTATAGTGATGATGAGGGAGAACATCATTTTTTAGAGAAATACAATAAAGAGGTGCGATAATATGTTTTCAAGATTTGAATTACTTGTTGGAGAAGAGAAGATAACCAAGCTCCAGAACGCTCATGTTTTGGTTTTTGGAGTTGGAGGAGTTGGTGGTTATGCTGTAGAGGCATTGATAAGAAGTGGGCTTGGTCATATAACAATTGTTGATAATGATGAAGTTTCTCTAACAAATCTTAATCGCCAAATTATTGCTACAAGAGACAGCATTGGGCATAAAAAAGTGAAAATCATGAAAGAACGAATAAAATCAATTCATCCTGAGTGTGAGGTTCAAACATTAGAGATGTTCTATCTGCCTGAAAATGCTGATACAATTGATTTAACTCAATATGATTATGTTGTTGATGCAATAGATACAATTACTGCTAAAATAGAATTGGCAGTACGCTGTGAAAAGCAAAATGTAAAATTAATCAGTTCTATGGGAACGGGTAATAAAATGAACCCGTCTATGTTAGAGGTTTCTGATATATATAAAACATCAGTATGTCCCTTAGCAAAAGTTATGCGTAGAGAATTGAAGGCTCGTCATATTAAACATCTAAAAGTTGTTTATTCTAAAGAATTACCTATACAGCCAAAAACATCTGATGAAAAAACAAACAAAAGAACAGTTCCAGGTAGTACTGCTTTCGTTCCTTCAAGCGCTGGACTGCTAATAGCGAGTGAAGTCATAAAAGATTTACTTTTTTAAATAAGTCGAAGGCATTAACTTAATAACCTTATTAAGTTGATGCTTTTTTGTCTGTTTTTTTTCCATAATATATAACTTTTTCTAATAAATCATTATTTTTGTTTCAATAGAAACCATAGTATCAAATCATTTCTAAATTATCTTCAAAACAATGTAAGATAAGATCATTTAGGAAAATACTAACTTTTTAGTAGAACTCTATATATTCATCATCAGCATATTTAATGATACGATTTTTAACTCTGGCGAGTGAGATATATATTGAACACATATCTCAATATTATGATTATCTTGATTTTCTCTTTTTTAGCATAAACATATTATTATAAGTTTAACATTTTGTGTAAAATTAAAAGAGGCAGAGATTTAGAAGAATAGTTGTTTATATCTATCATATAAGTATCTTATCCTTATTTTATAGTAAGAAAAGATGAAAGACATTTCTTATGATTAATCACTCTATGGACAAAATTTATTTTGGACCCTATTTATATGTATTCTTTTTAATATTTTGTGCTATGATTAATTTATTAAGAGTGATAGGGAGGCTTTATTATGCAAACTCATTTAGAAAGAATAAAAAAGGATTTAGAAGTATTAGCCACTTATACTTCAACACCAGGATTTGGTGTTACACGTTCATCGTATTCTAAAGAAGATAAGCAAGCAAGGGAATATTTAATAAGAGAGATGGAAAAACTTAATCTTAAAATCTATGAAGATGGAATTTCTACTTTGTTTGGTCGTAAAGAAGGGACAATGGCAGAGGCACCAGTAATTATGATTGGCTCTCATTATGATTCGGTAGTTAATGGTGGAGCATTCGATGGACCAGTTGGGTGCATAGCGGCTTTAGAAGTATTGCGAGTTTTAGAAGAAAATCATTTTATCAATGATTATCCCATTGAGCTTATTTTGATGAATGCCGAAGAAGGGGCAACGTTTGGTCAAGGGTCAGGAGTTACAAATTCAAGGGGGATGTTAGGAACATTGACAATGGAAGAGTTAACAATGAAAAAGAACCGTTTTGGACAAACAAAACTGGAAGCTATGAAAGAATATGGATTAGTTCCAAATTTAGAATCTGCAAAAAGAAAACCAGGTTCTATTAAAAATTTTATTGAAGTTCATGTAGAACAAGGACCTATTTTAGAAAATGAAAATAAAGACATAGGATTAGTAGGGTTTGTACCAGGGATTGGTAGATATAAGCTTTGTTTATTTAAAGATGAGAATAATGATACAAAAACGGCCATCGATTATTTCAATGCACTTTTTGATGAGATGTTAAAAAGTCTAAAAAATAAGATAACAGGAATCATTATTCCCTTGAGTATAGATAATGATAATTGCATAGAATATAAAGTTGAGATTAGAACATTAAATAAAGAAATAATTGAACAAATTGACTTTAAAAATAAAATCAATGATATGGTTAATATAGTTATTCAAAAGACAGGACTACATATAGAATTAGAAGAGATGGCGAGAATAAATTATCCAAATCCGACTCCTCCAAGCATTATGAATAAAGAGAATGTAGAAAAGATGGAGAGGATATGTAATAAACTAGGATATAGTTATATGATTCTTAATGATGGTAGTGGACATGACGCAATGATGATGACAGAGTTTACAGATACCAATATGTTATATGTTCCAAGTGTTGGTGGTTTAACACATTGTCCCGAAGAATGGACAGATTATGAAGATATTAAAAAAGGAGCAGATGTTCTTCTGCATTTAGTCATGGATATTGCTGTAAATAAAAGGTGAACTGACTTATATATTTAAAGTAATTAACAATTATTTATACTTCCATTAACTTACATTGATTGTCTAATAAATATAAACATCTTATAATATTCATTAAGAGAACGTTTCACAACGAATACATAGTTGTGTCTCTTCATCTTTCATGGTATTTTAATGCTGTCTTCACTAATGAACTTGAGGATTATATCAAACTGATAATAGATTTTTACATTCTTATATAATTATGTCTATATAATATTATAGTATCATTTTAAACAGCGACAGCGCAGTTTGGTGATGCAGTCTTTACCTGAGAACGAAACATAAACAATCCACTACTTTGAGCACATAATATATTCAAAGTGGGATAAGGGCATATGTATTAAATTGTATATCATGAATCAAAGCCTACCGATTATTTTCGGTAAGGCTTTTTTGCCAATGAACTTTTTTAGAGATTTCAATAGAATACGCAACAATTCTCACTTCCCTAGAGGAGTACATAATGGAAGTGTAAACCACCTTCCTTTAAACAAGCGAAACAAGCTCAGTTTGACAGCCTTACAATCTATCCAACCAGTAATATTTTAAAGTTTAAAGAATGGTTAAATTTTAATAAGGATACTTTATGCTTTTTTGGGAAACTCAATATTTAAGTATTTTTTGAGAAATTATGAAAGTATGTAAGTTTTTTCACATTTCAAAATAATTTTCATAGATTATAATGAGGTGTTAGAAATGAAGGAACAACTTCAATCTTATATATATGTAGAAAAGTTATTATGTGATCTTTACAAAAAAGTTGCTACATTAACTTGCTTAAGTGATGAAAAAGGAATGTTTTTAGACTTTTCAAAAAGTTGCCATGAAGCGGTTGGGTGTTTAAAATATTTTTATAAAGAACAATTTGGTTCAGAGTTTGATCCAATGATTCCTGAGATTAACATTCAGGGAACATATCGAGAAGTATTGAATCATATCCAGCAACAGGAACTTGAATCATTCCTAAATTATCGTCGACATACGTATTTTCAAGACAATTATTTGTTACAAGAAACAATGCGAGGAATTGCTGATTCTAAGTTAGAGCATATTATTGCGATTATGGCTATTGTTATTAATATGAATGATCCACAAAAAACAATAAATAATAAGCACAATTTAGAATAAGTTTCATAGTATATATAGAGGTGTATGAAATGAATAGGGAACAACTCCAATCTTATATTTATACTGAGAAATTGTTAGCTCAGTTATATCGACAAGCAGCTGCAATGGCAACACTACAAAGTGAAAGGCAGGTTTTACTTGCATTTGCTAGAGATGCTGAGCAGAATGCTAATTATTTAAATCATTTTTATAGAGAAGAATTTGGAACAAATTTTGATCCAATGATACCAGAAGGGAATATTCAAGGAACATACAGAGACTTATTAAATGAAATTCAAAAACAAGAATTAGCTTCTTATTTAGAACTTAGAAAACTGACATACAATCAGGGGAATATTGAATTAAGAGAAACAATTAGAGCGATTACTGATGTTAAATTAGGACATATACTGACATTATTAGCTATTGTAACAAACATGAATACTCCAGGGGAAGAAAGATCACAAAAGTTCTTTAAGTAAACGTGCATAAATGTACGTTTGCTTTTTTCTTTAGGTTCAAATTGCAAAAATTGAACACATAGACTTTAGTCAGTTGAGCATATGAAATATGCGAAACAAAAAACCACCTGCTATGCGGGTGGAGCAATTAAAAAGTTTAACAATAGTATCACCTTTCCGATATAATGAAGTTGTTCAAGCTATCATTAAAAGAAAGGAAAGGTGATTTGACTATGGCTAAAAAAGCAAATTCTTTAGCACACACAAAATGGATGTGTAAATACCATATTGTGTTCACACCTAAGTATAGACGAAAAGCGATATATAATCAATACCGAGAAGACTTAGGCGAAATATTGCGGACACTGTGCAGGTATAGAGGAGTGGAAATCATAGAGGGGCATCTAATGATTGATCATGTGCATATGCTTGTGATGATACCACCAAAGGAAAGCGTATCGTCATTTATGGGATATCTGAAAGGGAAATCAGCATTGATGATGTTTGATAGACATGCCAATCTGAAATATCTGTACGGAAATAGACATTTCTGGGCAGAAGGGTATTATGTAAGCACAGTAGGATTAAACGATGAAACAGTCGCAAAATATATAAGGGAGCAGGAAGCTCATGATATAGCGATGGATAAATTAAGTGTGAAGGAATACAGGGATCCATTTGAAGAAAAGAGAATTACAAAGTCATTCGGTAAAATGTCAAGAAAATAAATAAAATCTTTTTTAGATAAATCA